>NZ_JBVJNN010000056.1:0-40991 GCF_055583685.1 Streptomyces sp. NPDC104581 | reverse complement strand
GAGCACTGGAGGAAGCGTTGTCCGGGTCCGAAGGTGGCGTAGTCCTGGGCGAGTACCGTCCCGGTCAGTGCCCGGTGGGGGGTGAGGATGGCTTTCGGCCGGCCCGTGGATCCGGAGGTGTACATGATCGACGCCCCGTCCTCCGCAACCCCGCCCGAGACGGGATTCGTGACCGGACGGTTGTCCACGGACAGGGAGTCCAGATCGACCGTGTCCGCGAGCCGGCCGCGCGTCGGCCCATGGGCCAGCACGGTGACCGGTTCCGCGTCCCCGGCGATGAGGGCGAGGCGTTCGTCGGGGAAGTCGGGGTCGAGGACCGCGTAGGTCGCGCCGGTCTTGGTGACCGCGAGCAGTGCGGTGGCGAAGGTGATTCCCCGCTCGACCAGCACACCCACCGTCCGCCCCCGGCGTGCTCCGTGACGGTCCATCAGATAGTGCGCCAGTCGGTTGGCCCGTTCGTTCAGCTCCCCGTAGGACAGCCGCTCGTCCTCGAAGACCAGGGCCGTCGCGTCCGGGTCCCGTTCCACCTGCCCCTCGAAACGACCCCCGAGCGTGACCCCGTCCACCGGCCGCACCGTGTCGTTCCACCCGTGGAGCACCAACTCCCGCTCACACGCCGACATCACCTCCACCTCACCGACCAGCACCCCGGGGCCCGAGGTCATCGAGGAGACGATCTGATGGAAGGTCCGCTCGTACGCCGAGAGATCGACGCTCTCCCGGTACGCCTCGTCGATCGTGAAGTCGACCCGCAGCCCCCCGTCGGGACCGCGGCTGACCGTGAGCGAGAGATCCTCGGCGGTTCCCCCGGTCGAGAGCAGATGTCCCACGGCCGGTATCCCGGCGAACGACGACTGCTCCCCGGCGACCACGATGTTGACCACCGGACCGAACCGTCGCCGCCCGTTCCCCGGCCACCCCAGGTCACGCATCAGATCGGCCGAGTCGTACCGCTGGTGCCACTGCGCGCGCAGGGTCCCCGCCGCCACCCGTGCGGCGAACTCCTCGCACGTCTGCGCGTCGTCGACCCGGCAGCGCAGCGGAATGACGTTGGCCATCATGCCCGGCACGCTCATGCCGTCCTTGCCCAGCCGCCCCGACACCGGCAGGCTCAGCAGGACGTCCGGGTCGCCGGTCCACAGCCTGCGGTGCAGGACCGCCGCCGCCAGCACCGCCTGCTGCCAGGAGATCCCCGCGCGTGCGCCGAACGCGACGAGCCGCCCGAAGCCCTCCTCGTCCACCGACGACGTCTGCCGGCTGATCCGGTGCGTGAGCGCCCCGGACGCTCCCGGGCCCGCCGGATACTCGGCGCCGGCCATGACGTTCTTCCAGTACACGGCGTCCCTGGCGCGCGCCTTCGAGGTCGCGTACGCGTCCTGTTCCGCCAGCAGCCGTTCGAACGAGCCGTACGGGGTTCCCGGTCCGCCGGCCCCGGCCAGGGACGCGTACAGCTCGGCGGCCCTGCGTCGCATCAGGGTCGCGCTGTAGCCGTCGTTGACCAGATGGTGCGCACGGTTGTACCAGAAGTAGCGGTCGGGGCCCACCGCGAAGAGCATGTGGTGGAAGAGCGGGCCCCGTTCGAGGTCGGGCACGGTACCCAGGTCGTCGAGCATCCGCCGTCGCGCGGCTGCCACGGGATCCGGTTCCGAGCCGACGTCGATCAGCTCCACGGCGAAGTCCGGCGCGTCGCCGAAGTGCTGCCGGGGCACACCGTCCACTTCGCTGAAGGTGATGCGCGCGGTCTCGTCCTCGGCCACCAGGGCCGTCACCGCCGCCTTGAGGAGTTCCGGGTCGGCCGGTCCGTTGATCTCCAGATAACCCCCCATGTTGAAGACGGGGTTGAGCGGATCCATCCGCTGCGCGTACCACACCCCCGACTGCGCCTCGTTGAGCGGACGTCCGCCGTTCACCGGATCAGACATGGCTTCCCCTTGTACGTTGTTCCGTTGGCGGACGCGTGATGGGTACGTCTTCGCGTGGCCGGGCGCGTGACCGCGTCGGCGCGGTCCTGATACCGCGCCGGGCATCCCGGACGAGCCCGGGCCCGGGTCCTCAGACGCCGGCCACTGCCTCGCGGCGCTGGATGATGTCCAGAATGTCCTGGACGCTCTCGACGTCGATCATCTCGCTGTCGTCGAGCGTGAGGAAGAAGCGCTTCTCCACCTGGACGAGGATCTCCACGAGCGAGAGGGAGTCGATTCCCAGGTCCTCCTCCAGCCGGTCCCCGGCGGCGATGTCCGCCCGGACCTCCGGCAGGACGTAGACGACGATCTCCCGCACTCTCTCCAGTGCCGTTTCCATGTTTCTCCCTCGGTGATGGCGGGCCGATGCCGCGCCGGGTGGGTGGGTGGTGACGGTTCTTCGGTACGTCAGGAGCCCGTGGGCCGGGATCCCGTGGGGGTCTCAGATGCTGTCGGCGGGGGCGACAGGGGGCAGGTCCGGCCAGATCAGCGTGGCCGCGGCCCAGGTGACGCCGCCGCCGAACGCGGCGAGCAGGACCTTGTCGCCGGCCTTCAGCTCCCCGGAGCCCATGGCGTCCATGAGCGCGAGCGGAATCGAGGCGGCGGAGGTGTTGGCCACCCGGTCGACGTTGATCACGGCCCGGTCCTCGGGCAGACCGATCTCCTTCGCGGTCGCCGCGAGGATCCGGCGGTTGGCCTGGTGCGCGACGAGCCGGTCGACGTCCTCGACCGACCAGCCGGTCTTCGCGAGCACGTCGAGAGACGCCTCGGCCATCCGGGCGATCGCGTGCCGGTAGACGAGCCGCCCCTGCATCCCCAGATAGCTCTGCTCCGGGCCGACCGGCGAGAGCGGCGAACGCTGACGCGAACCACCCGCCGGTGTCAGCAGGATGTCCAGCAGATCGCCGTCACTCCCGAGCGTCTGGGCCAGCAGGCTGCCCGGCTCGTCGGCGGTCCCGGCGCGTACCACCACGGCTCCCGCGCCGTCGCCGAAGATCGGCGCGGTGATCCGGTCGTCGTGGTCCACGATGGTGGAGATGGCGTCCGCGCCGATGATCAGGCCGGTGCCGTAGACACCGGAGGCCAGCATGCCCGCCCCGGCCGACAGCCCGTAGACGAAGCCGGAACAGGCGGCGTTCAGGTCGAAGGCGGCGATCCCGCCCAGTCCCAGCCGGGAGGCGACGGCGGGCGCGGTGGAGGGGAAGGTGTGGTCGGGCGTGCAGGTCGCGAGGATGAGGAAGTCGACCGCGGGGTTCCCGGCCGCGTCGAGCGCGCGCCGTCCCGCCTCCACGGCCAGGTCCGAGGTGGCGCCCTCCGGGTCGACGAGGTGGCGCTGCTCGATCCCCGTCCGTTCCCTGATCCAGTCCGGTGTGACACCCAGTCTCTCCGCCACCTCCTCGTTCTTCACGACGCGGGCGGGCAGGGACGCGCCGATTCCCGTGATGACGGCGGTCCTGGTGCCTGGGGCACTGTGCGTTTCCGGGGACATGGGTCCTCCTTGAGTGCGCGTGTGGTCGGCCCGGCGGGATTCCGTCACTCTCCGAGGCCCGTTGCTTTCCTCATCGAACACCTGGCACGAAACGGCCTGCGGCAGTTGTTCCGGCATTCGCGGAGCAGAACGGCCCGCCGGGACAACCGCCTCCGGGCCCCGGTTCACCGGTAGCCCGCGACCGTCGCCACCCGCGCGGCGGCCGGCTGGAAGGCGCGCACCAGGTGGAACACCTGGAAGCGGGAGCGGCCCAGCTGATAGCTGGGGCGGGCCGTGCCGCTCAGCAGCAGGTCGCGCACCATGCGGCCGCACTCCGGCAGGGTCCGCCCGGTCAGCACCGCGACATCGGCCAGCTCGAACTCGCCGTCCGCGCCGTCCCGTTCCCCGTCGCACAGCCGGGCGAGCAGCGCCCTGCCGTCCGCAGGCAACCGGGACACCCGGCGCCGCAGCGCCTCCTGGAACCTGGCCCCCTCGTCGTCCCCCGACAGATGGACCAGCAGGCTCGCCAGGTCGTCCGCCAGGCACTGCCGCAGGGTCGCCAGGTCGTAGACGACCAGCCAGGAAGCCGCCGCCCGCAGCGCGGATGGCAGACCGTCGAGCCTGCGGCACACATCGGCGACCGCGGGGACGTCGTCCTGCGTCAGCGCGTACTCCGGCCTGGTGCGCCGCAGCTGGTCGAGGAAGAGACGTACGGCCGGTATCCGCCCCAGCGAGTCGGGCGTGTACTCCTGCGCGCGGTCCGGAGCCTCCAACGGGCCCAGCAGGAAGGTGCGTTCACCCGCGAGCCCGTACGGCCCCTCCGAGGTCACCAGAATCCGCAGCTCCGGGCAGTCGCGCAGCAGCCGGTCGATCCCGTCGGTGTCCGGACGGTCCGCGAGCGCGCCGTCCACCACCAGGAGCGCGGGCCGGTCCGCGACGAGTTCGGCGAGCGCCGTGACATCGGCGTACGGGTCGGTCCCCTCCGTCGTGCCCGCCACCGGGGGCCGCGCTCCGGGCGGACCGAACAGCGTCCCGGCGCACGCCGCGACCAGCGCGGCCAGACCCTCGGGTCCGCTCTGCTGCCGGTACGCGACGGGCGGGCCCGCGAAGGCCGCCCACAGCACGGGGAACCCGCTGCCGCTGTGCAGCCGGGCGGCCACCTCCAGCGCGAGCCGGGTCTTGCCCACCCCGCTCAGGCCCATCACATTGACCAGGCGCTCGGTTCCGGAGGCGAGTTCGGCGGTGAGGGCTGCGGCCTCGGACTCCCGGCCCATCAGGGTGTCCAGCGCGGCCGGCGGCACCATGGGAGTGGCGTCGTAACCCGCCTTCAGCGCCCAGCCGTTCTGCCCCTGGCGGGCGGCTGCCTCCAGATCGGCACGGGCCCGCGGGCCCAGCCGCAGCCCGTCGGCGATCAGCCGGACGGTGGCGTGCCGCGGCCGGGTGGCCCTGCCCTGCTCCAGATCGCGGATGGCCCGCACACTGATGGTCGAGAGATCCGCCAGCTCGCGCTGCGTCAGACCGACCCGGTCGCGGTGCCCGCGCACCAGCCTGCCGAACAGCCCGGTGTCATCGGCCGCTTCACCGTCTCTGTCCGCCCTGGCGCTCACCGTCTTGGCGCTCGTCGTCACGTTCCACACTCCTCGCGTCGGGACCTGGGTCCGGGCGACGGGTGTTCCCTCGTTGTCTCCGCCCCCGGACCGGAACTCCCCACCCATCGTCCGAATCCGGCTATCGGCGCGGCATCGCCGGAACAACGGTCGGAGGCTCTCCCACGACGCGTGGGGCGCAAATGAAACCGAGGGTGAAAGGATGACGGTCACAGGTGATAGCGGCGGGTTAAAGACCGCGATAGTCCCGAGTTTCCACCTCTCCCTAAGTTCGGTGTCATCGAAGAGCGGAACCGAGGGAAGGAACCCCCGAGATGAGCGTCAACACAGTCCTCAAGAGCCTCGTCATCACCGCCGTCATCGGCGGCACGGTCCTGATCGGCGGCACCGCCGCCCACGCCGCCGAGAGCGGCGCGCCCCTCGCGACCGTCACCCTGTCCCCGGCCTCCGTGTCCGTCCCCACGGACGGCAACGACCCCTGGGACGTCCCCGGGCCGGGCAACGACCCGTGGGACAGAGCCCCCAAGACGAACAACCCCTGGGACAGCGCCCCGATGTCGAACAACCCCTGGGACAGCACGCCGAAGACGAACAACCCCTGGGACTGACCCCACAGGGACCCCGGACAGCCCGGACAGCCCGGCCGGTCGACGGACGCACCGGTCGGAAGGCGGCAGCGCCGCCCGGAGACGGGCAGCGGCCCCGAGTGCCCCACTCGCAGGAAATAGCCGCCGGTCACCCGCGACGGACCCGTCGCGGAAGCGCCGCCCCGCTCGTCCCTACGGCAGCCGCGCGATGTCGCGCCGTACGATCTCCGCACCACCGTGATCCATGATCTGTTCCCGCACCGCGAGTGCGCGGACGAAGAAGCCCCGGGCCTCCTCGAAACGCCCCTGGCCGGCCTTCAACTCACCGAGATTACGCAGCAGATGGCCTTCGCCGATCAGATCCCCACTGCCGCGCACCATCTCCAGCACACCGGTCAGCGTCCGCTCCGCCTCGTCGTGCTCACCCCGCTGGAACAGCACTTGACCAACCCGCCGCAGCGCACGCGCCTCACCGCCGGTGTACCCCACCGACCGGTAGATCCCGAGCGCCTCCTCCAACTGGGCGTGCGCGGCGGCCGTATGACCGCGCCTCATCCAGATGTGCGCGCTCTGCGTCAGGACGCTCGCCCTGCCGACGATGTCACCGACCAGCCCGAAGTCGTGGATCGAGCGGTCGTACAGCGCCAGCGCCCGCTCGTCGTCACCCGCTTGCCGTTCCAGAAGGGCCAGGTCCCGCCGGCACAGTGCCAGTCCGCCCCGGTCGCCCAGTTCGTCGAAGATCGCCAGCGCCTGCTCCAGCGAGTCCCGGGACTCCTCCGGCCGGCCACTACTGAGATAGAGAGTGCCCAGCGAGCTGAGCAGAGCCGCGGTGCCGCGTCTGTTGCCGGATCTTCGAACCGCCGCGAGCGCCGCCCGGTGCGTCGTCTCCCAGTGGTCCAGATACCCACGGGCCTCGAAGAGCGTCACCAAGGTGGTCGCGAGATCCCAGCACAGCTCGTCCAGCCCTTCCCTCGCCGCGTGTTCCACCGCGTTGCACAGATTCTCCTGTTCCCGGTCCAGCCAGTCGAGCGGGTCGGCGAGCAGCTCCTCCACATAGTCGGCCGGCGGCACCCACCGCGCGGCCGAACCGTGCAGCACGGTGTAGTCGCCGCCGTAGATCTTGCGGTGGGCGCGCTCCGCCAGCGCGAGCCAGCCGCCCAGCATCCGTTCCGTCGCGCTCTGCCGCACGGACTGGCTGTCGGTGACGGCGAGCTGTTCACGCGCGTAGACCTTGATGATTTCGTGGAACCGGTAACGGAACTCACCGGTGCTCTCGACCGAGACGACGTCGAGCATCTGCACGTCGACCAGGGACTCCATCAGGTCCGACGGCTGCGCGCGGTGGTCGTCCAGCAGCGCCCCCGCGAGCCAGCCCGGCAGCGTCGGCCCCTGCGCCAGACTGAGCAGGCGCAGCAGATGCCGGTCGGTGGGGTCGAGTCCGTCGAACGTCAGCGACAGACTGGTCCGGATGGTCATCTCGCCGTAGGCCAGCTCGTCGAGCCGGTGGCGTTCGTTCGCCAGGCGGTTGACCATCGACGCGAGCGACCAGTGCGGACGGGCCGCCAGCCGCGCGGCGACGATCCGCAGCGCCAGCGGCAGACCGCCCACCGTACGGATCAGCGCCCGCGCCGCCTCCTGCTCGTCGGACACCCGGTCGGGGCCGAGGATCAGACCCATCAGCTCCAGGGCCCGGCCCTCGTCCAGGATCTTCAGTTCGATACGGCGCGCGCCGGGCAGGGCCGTCATCCGGGACCTGCTGGTCACCAGCACGGCGCAGTTGTCGCTGCCGGGCAGCAGCGGGCGGACCTGGCTCTCGTCGTAGGCGTCGTCCAGCACGACCAGCACCCGGCGGGTGGCCATCAGCGTGCGGTACATCTCGGCGCGTTCGTCGAGGGAGGCGGGGATCACCGGGCCGGGAATGCCCAGCGCCCGCAGGAAACGGCCGAGCGCGTCGGCGGGCGCGACCGGTTCGGCCCCCGCGCCCCGCAGGTCGCAGTAGAGCTGCCCGTCGGAGAAGACCTCCCCGCTCAGCCGGTGCGCGATGTGGGTGGCCGTGGTGCTCTTGCCGATACCGGGCTTGCCGATCATGACGACCACCCCGACCGCGCGCCGGCCGGCGCTCCCGGTCAGTACGGCCTCGACCGTCTCGATCAGCGCCTGGTCACCGACGAAGTCCGCTGTGTCCGTGGGGAGTTGGTGCGGAAGTTCGTCACGGTGCCCCGGCTCGGCGGTGTTCGGTACGGGAGCGACCGGTTCGAGGGCGTGCTGCGCCGGGGCGGGCGGTCCGGCGTGCAGCGCGCTGTCCCCGGCGAGGATCGCCGTCTCCAGCAGGCGCAGTTCCTCGCCGGGCAGCAGCCCCAGCTCCTCGATCAGCAGATCGCGGCCCGCGCGGTAGATGTCCAGCGCCTCGGCCTGCCGGCCGGACCGGTGCAGTGCGAGCATCAGCTGGCCGCGGAGCCGTTCCCGCAGCGGGTTCTCGTGCAGCAACCGCCCTAATTCGCCGACCAGTTGGTGATGGCGGCCGAGGTCGAGCTCCAGCTGGATGTAGGTCTCGACGGCGTTGAGCCGGTCCTCGTCGAGCTGGAGCGCCTTCGCGCGCAACGCGTCGCTGGTGACACCGCCGAGGCACTGGCCGCGCCAGAGTGCCACCGCCGAGCGCAGCAGTTCTGCGGCCTCCCCGATCCTGCCCTCCTTGACCAGCACCCTGGCCTCCGCCGCACGGCGGTTGAACAGCCGCAGATCCAGCATCTCGTCGGCGGCGCGCAGCAGATAGCCCGGCGGCCTCGTGGTGATCGGGGCGTCGATACCCGCCTCCGCGAGCCCCTTGCGCAGCCGGGACACGCAGATCTGCACCTGGGTGCGCGCGGTGTCGGGCGGCTCCTCGTCCCAGATCAGGTCGACGAGGTAGTCGGTGCTCACCACCCGGTTGGCCTCCAGGAGCAGCGCCGCGAGGATCACCTCCTGGCGGCCAGGAGGTATCCGTACGGGACCCACGGGGCCCCGCACCTCCAGCGGGCCGAGGATCAGGAAGGCAAGCTGTGCCGAGCTGGTCCGTTCCACTGCCGACGACTCGATCATGCGTCTCCAAGCTCGGACACATCTGCGACGTTTGGGCACAGTGTCAACGACCGTAAAACCGGTTGTCCATGGGGTGTGGATGGCTATCTTGGATATCCGTGTGTCTGGAAAGTAAATTCCGCGAACCGGGGAGTGCCGGCCGCGCCCCGCCACTCGGCGTATGAGCTGTGTGTTCGTCAAGTCCTGCCGATGTGCGGCGTGTTGCCCGACCGTCGGACGACTGACGGCAGATCAGATCAGGACGGCTGTCCGCCTGGTGTGTTTCCTGGGGCGGGTGTTGTCTGTGACTGTTTGCCCGATCCTGCGCGTGGCCGATGTCTTACGCCCGCGGGTGGCCATCTGAATCGCACTCCGTTCCGATTCCGTTCACAGTAATAGCGCGGTGATAGTCCCCAGTAGTGACACTCGAAGAAGGTGTCGGAGCGAACCACGCATCGGGGCACGGATGCCTCGGCGCGAGTGAGAGGAGTAGCCGTATGAGCGGCCTGTTTCCGAGGCGGTCGCCACAGAGTGCCGCCTCCATGGCGGCCGGAATCGATCATGTGCGGCTGTCCTATCACTACCGCGACACCGGGGACATCGATGCGTTCGGATCACTGCTGCATGAGGACGTACAGGTCAAGCGGCCGGACGCACCCTTCGGGCACGGCCGCGACGAGGTCATACGGCTGCACACCCGCATGGCCGGGGGCAGGGAGCACCACCACATCTACAAGATCGTGGCCGACGGCGACTGCGTGGTGGTGACGGGGAGTTACACGGGGGCCGCCGACGGCGAGGGGGCGAACGGGGCCCACGCGGGCCCGCTGGAGTTCGCCGACGTCTTCACCCTCACCGACGACGGCATGCTGCTCGGCTACCGGCGGTTCTACTTCGTCGCGCCGGGCTGAGGGGAAGTCACCGCGCCCGCCGGTCCGTCGGGGTTGCTGTCGATCCACTCCTGGAGCTGGTCCGGCGTGACCGCCGGGTCGGCGATGAGCGCGTTCAGCTTGTCCGAGGCGTGGACGGTGGTGCTCACGGCGGGGCAGCGTCCGCACGCCGCCCGGCCGGTCTGCTGCCACCACTGGCAGCGCGCGCGCAAGTGGCAGCGGGGGAGGGGCTGTTCGTCGGCGGCGGGCAGCGTACGGACCTTGTCGATGAGCGTGCAGTCGTTGTTGAGGCGGTGGGCGCAACTGCTGACGCAGTGCGAGGCGAAGCGCAGGACGCGGCTCGGCTCGATCCCGTCCGGGATCATCGGCAGGACGTCCCTGGCCGGAGCCGGTGTCGCGAGGTAGGCCAGGGTGCCGTCCGACTGGGAGCGGACGCCGAGAACGACGGCCTCGGGCGCGAGCGCCTGTCCGCTGGGGCACCACGTGGTGGGTGCGGGTTCGGCAGCAGTTGCGACGTCGGGCGTGTTCTCGGTGTCCATGACTCTCCTCGGGGCGACGGTGTCAGCAGGCGGCGGTCGTGGCCGTGCCGGGCTTCGACTGGAGGGCCGGGCGGCCCACCGGGTCGCCGTTGAGGGCGACGGCCCCCTGGGCGGCCTCCAGGGCGACCGCCTGGGCCAGGTGCTCATGGAGTTCGGCGGTGCTCGTGATCCGCTCGGCGGCGGCCGGCGCCGGGGCGGCGACCGCGGCGGTGGTGCCGACGGTCAGCAGCCCTGCGGTCAGGAGCGCGGCGGCGGCTGCCCGGTGTGTCTGGGGCAAAGGAGACATGAAGGGATCCCTTCGGGTGGACTGATGGAGCGCGTAGTGCGTTCCCGAAAGGACGCTAGGGGCGTGGAGAGCGTGCGACCGGCAGTCGCGGTGCCGGGTGGGGCGGCGGTTTCCGGTCAATGTCGCGAGCGCCGCCGTACGCGCCCGACCAGCCGTTCGGCGGGCGTCGATGAGGGTGTTCGCGCCACGGGCCGAGGATCGGCGGCGGTGGGCCGGGGCCGCCCGCGTACGGGCACCGTCGCCGGCGCGACGCCCGGGCGGGTCCGGGTCCGGGTCCGGGTCCGGGGCCGGGTCGGCGTCCGGCTCCCGCGTGCCGGCCGGGGGGCCGTCGCCGCACCGCCGTTCGCGCGGCGGACCGTTTCCGGCGCCGCGCCGGGAACGACCGCTCAACCCCGGTGGGCCGGCCGGGGCAGACGGAGCGCCGAGACCAGGAAGAAGATCCCTCCGAGGGCGGCGTAGCCCGCGAGGGCGGTCAGTGAGGGGTTGTCCCGGGTCGCGCCGCGGACGAAGCTCGCGCCGGCCAGCACCGAGATGCCGCCGCTGGCGATCATGGCCCACTGCCCGCGCATCGGCCGGCGCCTGACGCCCACGAGGAGCTGGACCAGCCCGGAGAGGACCGCCCACACGCCCCAGACGCGCAGCACGTCGGCGACGCCCGAGGTGCCGGCGACCGCGATCCCGGCGGCGGCGAGAGAGCTGACGGCGATATTGGCGTACAGGCCCCCGACCGGCCCCCCGGTCCGCGCCGACCTCGCGTCGACGACGGCCGCGGCCACGTCGAAGGCCGGATAGGCGAACAGCAACAGCCGTGCCCCGAGGGTGAGTTCCGGGCCGGACACCAGCAGGAGCGCCGCCCACGCGGCTGCGAAGACGAAGCGCGCGACATACAGACGGCGCAGCGCGGTCGTGGCGCCGATGTGCTCGGCGGAGGCGATGGATGCCATGGGGTTCTCCAGTGGGTGCTTAAGGAGAGAGAACGATCTCTCTTTTTTCGGCTGCTCCGGAGCCTGGCACACCCGCGCCGGGAAAACAAGAGTGAACGTTCTACCCGCTACCATGGGCGGTATGACACGGACGGAAACCGGCGCGGGCCCCGGCAGGCGAGTCTCCGCAGCGCGTGAGCGGCTCCTGAAGACCGCCGGGCAGCTGTTCTACGCGGAGGGCATCCACACGGTGGGCGTCGACCGGCTGGTCGCCGAGGCCAAGGTCACCAACGCCACCTTCTACCGCCACTTCCGCGGCAAGGACGACCTCGTCGCCGCCTACATCGCCGGCGTCGACCAGGCGATCCGCGCCCAGATCGGTTCCCTGACGGCCGCGGGCGTACCGGCCGACGGCATCCTGCTCGGCATCGGTGCCTCGCTGGCCGAGCAGATCGGCTCGCCCGGCCACCGCGGCTGCGCCTTCCTCAACGCGGCGGCGGAGTTCCCCGACTCCGGTCACCCGGTCCACCGCGCCGTCGTGGAGCACCGCGAATGGTTCCTGCGCACGATCACCGGGCTGTTCGCCGACATCGCGGACTCGTCCGCCGAGCACGCCGGGCGGCACTTCGTCATGCTCCGCGACGGCGCGATGAGCGCCGGCTACCTCGACGACCCCGTCCTGGCCGGCGAGACCCTGCTGCGCGGCATCGAGGGGCTGCTGCGGATCCACACCGCCCGCGGCACCGACGAGCGCGCCGCCGCCACGGCCGGCCCGGCGCCCTCGGCGGCCACGACGGTGCCCGGCATCGAGTGCTCCCCTTCCGGGGCGTGACCGAGCCGGGTTCCCGGACCGACTTCAGTACCCGCCGACCGGGCGGTCCCCCGTGCGGATCCGCCATCGATCGAGGAGTGGACACCACCCCATGACAACAGTCCCGCAGCTGGCCGCCGTCCCGTTCGGACTTCTCCCCTCGGAGGGTTCGGTCTGGGAGGCCGGCGCGGATGGCGCGACGGTACGCACCACCGCCCACCCCCACAGCGACATCTTCGCCGACCCCGCGCAGGGCGTCACCGCCGACGCCGAGACGCTGCTCAACGCCGCCACACTGCTGGGCCGCCCGCCCGCCGGGGACTTCCAGCTCAGCGCCCGGGTGAGCGTCGGCTTCGCCTCGACCTTCGACGCCGGAGTCCTGCTGCTCTGGATCGACGAGCGTCACTGGGCCAAGCTCTGCTTCGAATACTCGCCGCAGGGGCGGCCGATGGTCGTCTCCGTCGTCAACCGCGGTGTCGCCGACGACGCCAACGCCTTCACCGTCGACGGCGACTGGGTCCGGCTGCGCGTTTCCCGTGTCGGTCACGCCGTCGCCTACCACGCCTCCACCGACGGCACCACGTGGCACATGATCCGCTACTTCGCCCTCGACGACCCCGGCGGCCGGGCCCTGATCGGGTTCGAGGCGCAGTCGCCGACCGGGGAGGGGTGCGCCGTCACGTTCGACGAGGTGCGCTTCACCCGGGACCGTCTCGCCGATCTCAGGGACGGCTCCTGATCCGCCTCCTCGGCTGAGGGCCACCGCCCGGCCGCGCGGCCCGACCCGTGCGACGAGCTCCGCGAGCACGGGACGGGGGAGTGGCACGCAGGCAAGTGTACGTTCGTACGCTCCCCCTGTAGGGTCACACGCATGACAGTCGACACCATGGTCGGGCCCTCCGCGGCCGAGCGGCGGGCCCGTACCGCCGTCGCCCTGCTGTTCCTCACCAACGGGGCCCTGTTCGCCAACCTGCTGCCGCGCTACCCGGAGATCAAGGCCGGCCTCGGGATGAGCAACACCGTCTACGGCCTGGCCGTCGCGGCGTTCCCGGCCGGTGCCATCGTGGCCGGACCGGCCGCCGGGGCGCTCGTCCGCCGGTACGGCTCGGCGCGTGTGGCGGTCGCCGGCACCCTGCTGACCGGCGCCGGCACCCTCGCGGCCGGTGTCGCCGGATCGGTGCCCCTGCTCGCGACCGCACTCTTCCTGGCCGGGGCGACTGACGCCATCACGGACGTCGCGCAGAACGCGCACGGCCTGCGCGTGCAGCGGCGCTACGGGCGGTCCATCATCAACTCCCTCCACGCCACCTGGTCCGTCGGCGCGGTCACCGGCGGCGCGATGGCCGCCGGAGCGATCGCGCTGGGCCTCTCGCGCGGGCAGCATCTGGCGATATCGGGGATCGTCTTCGCCGCCGCTGCCTGCCTCGCCCTGCGGTACTGCCTGCCCGGCCCCGACACCGAGCCGGCGGCCGAGGACCACCGGCCCGAGGACGCGCACCGCACCGGCATCGCCCGCCGTACGGTGTACGTCCTGGTCGCCCTCGTCCTCATCGGCACCGCGGGCACACTCGTGGAGGACGCCGGGAACAGCTGGGCCGCCCTCTACCTCTCCGACTCCCTGGGCGCCTCCGCGACTCTCGCGGCGACCGGCTACATCGCCCTGGTGGGCGCCCAGTTCGTCGGAAGGCTCATCGGTGACCGTCTCGTCGACCGCTTCGGCCGGCGCGCCGTGGCCCGTACCGGCGGCCTGATCGCCGCGGCCGGCATGGGCCTCGCCCTGGCCGTGCCCACCCTCCCCGGCACCGTCCTCGGCTTCGCCGCCGCCGGCTTCGGCGTGGCGACCCTGGTGCCCGCCGCGATGCACGAGGCCGACGTACTGCCCGGCCTCAAACCCGGCTCGGGCCTGACGATCGTCTCCTGGCTCATGCGCCTGGGATTCCTGCTCTCCCCGCCCGTGGTCGGCCTCGTCGCCGACAGCACCAGCCTCCGGCTGGGCCTGCTGGTGGTTCCGCTGGCCGGCGTGCTCGTCGTACTCCTCGCCGGAGTCCTTCAGCCCCGTCGCCCCTGAGCGGCGCACCCTTCCTCCGCTCCCCAGGGCGCCGATCCGGACATAAGGTACGCTCGTACGTCCTCGCGTGTAGGCTCGCACGCATGCCGACGACGGACCACCTGCCCAAGGCCCCCGAGCCCGCCCGCCGCCGCCGGGCAGCCCCCGCCCGCCCGGCCCGCACCCTCTGACGCCGCCCGCCCATGGCCACGGGACACACCGACCCCGAGCGCCGCGAGCGCATCCTCGCCGCGGCCCTCGACCTCATCGCCGACGAGGGAGTCGCCGGCGTCTCCCACCGGAAGATCGCCGCCCGCGCCGGAGTACCCCTCGGCTCGATGACCTACCACTTCAGCGGCATCGACCAACTGCTGCGGGAGGCCTTCCGCCGCTTCACGGACCACATCGTCGAGCTGTTCGACACCCACCTCAGCGCCCCGGCCGACGGCGACCAGGCCAGAGCCGCGGTGGCGGACCTCATCCACACCCTGTCCGACGGCAGTCAGCGCGACCTCGTCCTCACCCAGGAGCTGTACACCCTCGCGGCCCGGCAACCCGCCTACCGCGAACTCACCCACGAGTGGATGGCCCGCAGCCGCACCCACCTGGAGAAGCACTTCGACGCGGACACCGCCCGCCAGCTCGACGCCCTCATCGAGGGCCTGACCCTCCACCGCGCCCTCGCCCGCGAGCCCCACGACCGCGCCCTGACCCTGGAGGCGGTCACCCGCGTCACCACGACCACCGGGCGGACCGCCACCTAGGTCTGCGCGGCCGGTGCCGGATGGCGACCAATCCGGTTGGCGGCGGGCACCGGTCCCGGGGACAGTCCGGGGGCGACTCCCGTAGCCCGCGCTCCCGCGCCGGGGCAGGTTCCGCTGGCCCCCGGGCCGGGGCGGGCGCACGCTGGAAGCGGGGCGTCAAGGAGGTGGTCAATCATGTCCACGCTCGTCGGATGGCACGTGGAACTGCAGTTCACCGAGGAGGGCAACCGCACCTCCGCTGCGGCTCTGGTGAGACTCGCCGACGGCTCGGAGCTGAGAGGCCGGGGATACGCGTTGCGTCACCCGACCGATCCGGAGCAACTGCGGGTGGGCGAGGAGATCGCGGGCTCGCGGGCCCTGGCGGACCTCGCGTCGCAGCTCCTGGAGAAGGCGCACACCGAGATCGACGAGACGACGGGCCGTCACTCGCACCCGATCACCCACTGAGGGCCTGATCGGCGACCGCCGGCATCGTCACCCCGTCCGTCGCGTCCGTCGCGGCTGCCACGGACGCGGTGCGGCCGGCGGGCCGGGTCGGCCCGCCGGGCGCTGCGGTCGGTCAGTGCGTCGTGCTCAGCACCACGGGGGCACGCCGTTGATGTTCTCGACCCAGCGAGCGGATACCCAGCCGCCCTTCTTGAGCAGGTACCAGCGGGAATTGCCGTCCACGACCTGGCCGTTGACCTTGCACTTGATGTCGATGACGGCGCCGTGAGGGATCGAACCGATCGGCTGGTACTTGGTGTTCGGGGTCTTGCGTACGTTGAGCGCCGGGTGGGCGATGACCCGGCCCCGGAAGGCGACGGCCGCGGAAGCCTGGTGGCTCTGCGCGGAGGCGGAGGCCGGTCCGTTGCCCGGGTGGTGGTCGGTGGCGACGGCGGGGGCGGCGAAGGCGGTGCCGGCCAGCAGGACCCCGGCGAGCAGGGAGACGACTCCGTGCCCGGTGTGCGGTGCGCTCATGGCGATGTCCTCGTGTTGTCGGTGAGCAACCGGGGACTCCCCGGTTGCGACACCTTCATGGCACAGACCGGACGCGCCGGGCCCTCGTTCCTCCGGAGGGCACGCCGACTCCCACCCGAATGGGCGCGCGGGGCGCGGGGCTTGTCCCACAGGTGCCGATGAAAAGAATTCTCCGGACGGTGTCGAGAAGCGGTCATCGGCTCCGACGTTCCCTGTGAAAGAGAGTCCAGACCCCGTTCGTACGGGGGCGAGCCGAAGGAGACGGACATGAGCACCGCCGGTTTCGACTATGTCATCACCCGCACCCTGGAGGCGCCGGTCGAGGAGGTGTGGGCCGCGTGGACGCGTGCCGACCGGTACGGGCAGTGGGCGAGCGCCGAGGACGTCGTGCTGGACGTCCGGCCGGGCGGCGCCTGGAGTTCGGTCATGGTCATCCCCGGGGGCACCCGCGTCCCGCTGTCCGGCCGCTACACCGAGGTCGTGGAGAACAAGCGACTGGTGATCGGTATGAGCGTTCCCGGCGGCGGGCAACTCGCCCTGATGACCCTCGACCTGGCCGCCGAGGGCGACCGCACCCGGATCACCGTGTCCCAGTCCCTCGGAAGCGCCGAGGAGCGCGACCAGTCCGAGATGGGCAGCAACATGCTCCTGGACGGCCTCACCGCTTTCCTGGCGGCGGCCTGACGTCCCCGACTCCCCACCCCCACCCGGAACTCCGTGTCGAAGCGGGTACAACCATCCGTGGCGTTCGAGGGTCTTCCAAGTGTGAGCAAACCGCTCTCGGAGTAACAAGGGGGAAATAATGGGAATCGCGCGTAATGCCGCGTCCGCAGGAGCGTTGACCGCACTCGTGATCGGAGCCACCGCCACCTTCGGCGCCACCGCCCACGCCGCGCCCAACGTCACGCCGCAGGGGGTCTGCGGCAGCGCCTACAAGACCGTGAACTCGGCCCCCATCGGTTCGCACGGCACGGTCTACCTCACCTACAACTCCGCGAACGGCAAGAACTGCGTCGCGACCATCCGCACCAACCCGGGCACCGCCAAGTCCATGTCGGCGTACATCTACGTACCCGACACCGACGAGTGGGCCGACGACTCCGGGAACTTCACGTCGTACGCGGGTCCGAGCCGTGTCTACGGCAAGGGCTACTGCGTGAGCTGGGGCGGCCACATCTCCAACGTGTACGTCTCGGTGGAGAACTCCAACTGCGCGTCCCTGAAGGAGCACCGGGTCACCACCGTCCGCTGACCCCAGGTCAGCTCCGCGGCGACGGGGGAGGTTCGCGCGCGTCGCGGGGGAGTCGCGGTCACGCCAGATGTGCGGCGCACGGCCCGGACCCGTAGGAGGTCCGGGCCGTGACGGCTGCTCAGATGTCTCACGAGGCCGGAAGGCGAGGGGAGTTGACGATCCCGGAGCCGTTCGCGCCGCGTGTCGGCTAGGAGCCCGCCGGCGCCGCTTGCTGCGCGACCTCGAACGACCACAGAGTCGCCCCGACGGCCGCCGGTTTGGGCCGTTCGCCGCTCTCCGCGCCACCGCCCTGGTGGGCTGCCCGCACGGGGCCCTCCGACCAGGCCCGGAAGGACTCCTCGTCGCGCCACCGCGTGTAGACGAGGTAGTTGTCGGTGCCGTCGACGGGGCGGAGCAGTTCGAACCACTCGAACCCGTCGGAGTTCTCCACGGCCTGGGCACGGGAGGCGAAGCGCTTCTCCAGCGTCTCCCGCTGCTCGGCGGGGACCGTCAGTACGTTGATCTTGACTACGCTCATGGCCTCATCCTGCCCCACGGTGACCGGCGGGGTGAGGAGCGGGCCCGGAGTGGGACCGGGGCGCGTCCGGGTGCGCTACGAGGCGGCCGGCAGGGCGGAGGCGCGCAGTGCCGCGGCCAGCCATTCGTACGGGAATCGCTCGGGCGGCACGTTGTTCACCGCGGTGACCAGCGCCATGTAGCGGTCGAGCGGCCCCTCCGGCTCCGGCGGTGTGCGGTCCCACTCCGCGCCCGCCAGCATGTGGTCGGCCGTCTGGATACGGAACTCGGGCGTGTCCGGTATCCCGGGGCTGTCGGGTGTCGCGAAGATGCCGGTCAGCCACTCCATCCAACGGTCGGCGTTCTCCCGCCCCCGCGGCGAGTCCGGTGGCACCTGTTCACGCGCCGCGTCCACCACCGCCTGGCCGATCGGCAGGGCCGCCTCCAGACTGTCCAGCATCGGCGACGAGGTCATCAGCGGTCCCGCCCCGGTGGTGCACACCTCGTGCAGCTCACGGCGTACGGCCTGCCGGACCTCGGTGTCCCCGATGAACTCCGCCAGTTCGATCCACGCCTCGAGCTGGGCCGCGGTGGGATGTTCGGGCAGCTCCGGCCGGGCCGCGCGCCACCAGCCGACCATCCGCTCCGGCGGCTCCCAGCCGGTGGAGACCTCCGTCCAGAACTCGTCGATCAGCCGGTCGCGCTCCTCGTCCGCCATGCCTGCCAGCTTGTGCATGAGCGTGACCTGCTCGGCAGTGGAGTCCTGCCGCAGGATGGCCGACAACACCGCGCGACGGCTGCGCAGCCGCGCCTCCTGCCGTGCCAGCAGGGCCAGATGGGTGGCGGCCAGCTCGCGCAGCGTCGCCTCGCCGGCCAGCACCCGCCGGATCTCGTCGAGACCGGCGTCGAGTTCCCGCAGCGTCCGGACCAGCTCCAGCCGGGCGATGGCCGACACGTCGTACAGACGGTGGCCGGCCGGGGTGCTGGCGGCCGGCGTGACGACACCGGCGTCGGCGTAGTACCGGACGGCGCTGACGCTCAGACCGGTCCGCCGGGCCACGTCCCCGATGGCGTACAGCTCGTTCATGTCCATGACGGACACTATGCGATCTCAAGCCACTTGAGATGCAAGCCCCCGGCACCCCGGCAGACCGCGCCGGATGACCGCGTTGCCGGGACGCCATTGACGGCCGTACCGCACACCTTTACGTTGCCCTCACCTGTATGCCGGACATGTGCCGGTCAGGACGGAATCCCGAGGACATGGGGGCAGGGTGATGAAGGCAGTGCTCCAGGAGCGGTTCGGGCCGCCCGACATCCTGCGGCTGGGGGAGGCCGACCGGCCCGAGGCGGGGGCGGGCGAGGTGCTGGTACGTGTGCACGCCGCCGCGCTGAACCCCTACGACTGGCACATGATGCGCGGCGACCCCTACGCGGCGCGGCTGATGGGCGGCATGGGGCTGACCCGTCCGAAGCACCGCGTGGCCGGCATCGACGCGGCCGGAGTGGTGGAGGCTGTCGGCGCCGGCGTGGCAGGGCTCCGGCCCGGCACCCCGGTACTGGGTTTCTGCGCGGGGGCGTTCGCCGAATACGCGTGCACAGCGGCGAAGCTGGTGGTGCCCAAGCCCGGGAGTCTCTCCTTCGAGGAGGCGGCGGCCGTGCCGATGGCAGCGGTGACCGCCCTGCGCGGCATCCGGACGGTGGGCC
This sequence comes from Streptomyces sp. NPDC104581, assembly GCF_055583685.1. Lineage (NCBI taxonomy): Bacteria > Bacillati > Actinomycetota > Actinomycetes > Kitasatosporales > Streptomycetaceae > Streptomyces > Streptomyces sp. NPDC104581. The sequence continues at coordinate 21,637 of NZ_JBVJNN010000056.1, read as the reverse complement.
GGGTCCGTGCCGGGCAACGGGTACTGGTCAACGGGGCGGGCGGTGGCGTGGGCACCTTCGCCGTGCAGATCGCGGCCGGTCTGGGCGCGGAGGTCACCGGGGTGTGCGGTGCGGGCAGCACCGGGACGGTGCGCTCGCTGGGCGCCACACACGTCATCGACCACCACCGCGAGGACTTCACCGGGAGGGACGAGCGCTACGACGTGATCCTGGACAACGTGGGCAGCCTGCCGCTCGGCCGGCTGCGCCGGGCGCTGACCCCGACCGGAGTCCTGGTGGCCAACGGCGGCGGCTCACCGGGCCGGGTGTTCGGGGCGATCGGTTCCACGCTGGGAGTGGCCGCGGTCAACACGGTCACCCGGCACAGCCTGCGCCCGATCATCCCGGCAACCCCGAGCGGTCCGGCCCAGGAGGACCTTCTCGCGGTGACCGCGCTGATCGACGCCGGGCAGATCACCCCCGTGGTGGGCCGGACCTACCCCCTGACCGACACGGCCGAGGCCATGCGGTACTTGGAGGAGGGCCACTCCCGCGGCAAGACCGTGATCACCGTGCGCTGACGGACGGACGGACGGACGGACAGACGGCCACGGTCCCGCCCGCCGGGCCGGGGGCGACCGCGGGCACCGGTCCCGGCGGTCGCGGGGGCAGCCCTCAGCCGGTCGGTACGGGGCGGAGCCGGAGGTACTTGATGGTGCGTCGGTGGTGGGTGCACGCGATGTGCAGCGTTCCGTACGGAGGTCAGCGCGACAGTGGGGTAGGAGAGTTCGCGGTTGAGCCCGTCCCGTGAGTTGTTCGTGAGGCAGTAGCCGTCGCCCGTCTCCAGGTCATGGTGTTCCGGCCAGGTACGGCCGCCGTCCGACGACAGGGAGAGGGTGAGGGGCGCGCGGGGAGTGCCCAGAACGCCGACTCCGTCAGCGGCTCGGGCGGTGTGCCGTCGTCGCTGAGGCCGTCACGAGACGGGCCCGTCAGCGGTACGGCCGGGTCAGCCGAGGGGAGCGGGACCGGTGGGGCCGCCGGCGATCGAGTCCTGACAGCGGAGGCAGTCCCGGTTCCCGCAACGGGTCACCGTCTGGTCGGCGGACATCGCCTTGCTCGCGACGGCGAGGACATCCTTCGCCGAGTAGAGCGCCCACCCGGATCGCCCGACCCGCGCGGTGCGGGCGAGGGGCCGGAGGGAAGGCCCCAGCCGGGGAAACCCCTCGGAGCAGGACCCCGTCTCGACCATGAGGACCCGCCCGTCGGCGTCCCGCGCCCAGCGGACGAGCAGCCTGCGGCCCGAGAGCTGCTCCGCATGGTGGAGCGCTGTCATCCGGTTCAGCCCGACCCCCATGAGCAGGACCGCGCCGTCGTGCTCCGCCAGCAGCCGTACCGGGCCGTAGACATCGGCCGGGCTCTGCGCCCCGGCGAGTTCACGGGCCCGTGGCCCGAGCGCCGCGAACGAGTTGAGCGGGTGGAACCCGCGCTCGGCGTCCGGGCGGGCGAGCAGTCGTGCCGGCAGGACGCCGTTCCCGGCGTTGAGGACGGTGGAGTCGACCGTGAACTCGGGGACCCGCTGAACGGGCGGCGCGTCGGCGGGCAGGTCCGCGTAGTCGATGGCGTTGCGGCCGGGCCGCATCGTGGCCGGGGGCACAGCGCCGAACTGCGATTCGCTGAAGGCCGGTACCAGGACGGTGCACCCGCGGTGGAGGAAGAGATCCAGGATCGCGTCCGCACCGCCTTCGACGGGCTCGCCGAACGACCGGAGCGACGAGTGGACCATGACCGGCCGTCCGGTGAGTTCGAGTTCGTCCATCGCCGTCAAGAGCTGCTGAGTGGATATCGGCACAGTGCGACGCCCCCTGAAGTCGTGCTCGTCGAAGTTCGACTCGTTCCACGGAAAGAACCGTGACGACCAGGACAGCAGGTCGGCGGCCCGCGCACACCCGGTTCAGACGAGGTGACGCGCGTCAATCTCATGGCCCCGGCTCAGCCGGTCAAGCGCGAGGACCGTCGCCCTCGTATCGGGGTGGTCCTCCCCGAGACGTCGCCGACGGACGGCCAGGACCCGGGTGAAGAGGGCCGCCGCGTCCTTGGCACGGCCCCCTCGGGCCAGAACCCAGGCCAGCTCGTGATGGACCGTCAGCGTGGACAGGTGCTCGTCGCCGAGCCCCCGCCGACGGTCGTCCAGCACCTGCCGGTAGAGCCGCTCCGCCTCGACCAGGCGTCCCTGCTTGGCCGCGATCCAGGCCAGTTCGTGGCGCGTGCCCACGGTCCGGTGGTGCGCCTCTCCGAGCACCCTGGCACGATCCCGCAGGACCAGCTCCAGCTCCGCCCTCGCCTCGTCGAACCGACCCTGGTTCGCGATCGACCAACTCCGTTCGAACCTCGTGAGGAGCGTGTCGGGGTGCTGCTCGCCCAGCACCCGCCGGCGTTCGTCCAGCACCAGGTCGTAGCGTGCCTCCGCTTCGGTCCACCGCTCCTGGCAGCCCACCACCCACGCCAGTTCGTGCCGGGTGGCCAGCGTCTGAGGATGGTCGGCCCCCAGTAACCGCGCCCGCCGCTCCGCCACGTCGGAGAACATCGGCTCGGCGTCCGTGAACTCGCCCCGGGTGGCCAGCTCCCAGGCGAGCTGATGGCGCAGGCAGAGGCCGGCCTCGTGGTCCGGGCCGGGGACATGGGCCAGCGCGGCACGGTTCAGCGTCTCCGCGACGTCGCGCGCCCCGCTCGCGTCCAGGGCCCGGACCGTCGCCCACGTCGATCGCAGGAGAGCGGTCAGAGTGTCCGGGGCGATGTCGTCCGCGGCGGTGGCGAGCAGGGCGTGCAGATGGACGCCGAACATCCGGTGGCGCGGCCAGTCCGCCGGTTCGTCGACGCGCAGCCCTGACAGGGCGCCGACCACGAGTTCGACGGCGACCCGCCGTACGAGGGCCCCGTCCGGTTCGGCGGATCGCGCGGGCGCCTCCCGCAAGTGCAGCCGGTTCGTCTCCACCACCAGCGGATGGAGCGTGAGCGCCCGCTCCCGCCCCGGCGACCCGGTGTCGATCAGACCGACCCTCTCCAGCCCGCGCAGCCCCTGCTCCAGCAGCAGGTCCGGATGACCGGGGGCACGGCCCGCCGGCTCGGACGGGAAGAGCGGGGCGAGACGACGGGCGTCGAGGAGGTCCAGCGGGATCGAGGCGTCGGCGGCGTAGCAGGACAGGAGGCGCACCAGGGTCCGCGCGTGGGGTACGCCGCCCCGCGCCAGGTGGTCGAGGGAGATCTCCCAGGTCCGCGTCACGACGAATCGGTCGGACGCCGCCGAACTGTCGAGCAGTGACAGCCCTCCCTCGCTGTCGAGCGCCTCGGCGTAGGCGGCGAAGGTGGGGCAGTGGACGACGGCGGACCTCAAGTACCGCCCCGCCAGGTGCAGTGCGAGCGGTAGTCCGCCCAGCCGCCGGGCGAGCACTCGCGCCTGGGCCTCGTCCCCGGCACCGGGCGCCAGATCCCGCAGTGCCCGAGCGGCGTCGCGCTCACCGAGGCGCCCCAGCGGTACCACCCGGGCGCGCGGGCCCCATGTCTCCTGGTCGGCGTCACGGCTGGTCACGATCGTCAGCCCACGGCGGGACGGCCGCACCCAGCCCGTGCCGTCGCTCCCGGCCGCTCCCGTCACTCCGGCGGCTCCGGTCGGCCGGGGGCCGTTCCGTACGGCTTCGGTGCGCGAGCCGCCGAGGATCTCGGGGGAGTCGGCGTTGTCGAAGATCAGCAACCAGCCGGACGGGGCGCCGCTCAGCAGCTCCCAGAACCGGTCCGGGCCGTCGGCCGCCCCGGTGGCTATCGCCTCCAGATCCGCGGGCCCGGCGTCCAGTTGCCTCGCCACGGAGGCCAGCCCCGCCGCGAGGCTGAGGGGGTCGGCGGCCCAGACCCACCACACCCGGCGCGGCCGGCGTCCGAGCTGTCGCGACCGCGCGGCGTGACGGGCCAGGGCCGCGGCCGCGGTCGACTTCCCCGCACCGCCCATTCCGGCGAGTACGACCACGGCACCCGGCGGCTTACGGAGCCACCGCCTCAGCCGGCGCATCACCTGGTCCCGTCCGCGTATGAGTTCCGGCACCGCGTCAACCGGCGGCGCCACCAACACCCCGGGCGGGCCCCCCGGTTCGGCGCGACGGCGCCTGCTCGCCTCCCTGCCCTGAACACGCACCTGCCACGCGGCGACCCCCACCGCGGCGACCCCCGACAGCGTGCCCACCACCGCGAGCACATCCATCAGAGGGCACCGCGGGCCGGCGGACGGGCGGCTGAGAACTCGTATCCGGGCAACGGCATCTCCAGGCTCCACACGCCGTCTCTCGACAGCGCTCCGACGTCGGAAGTCTGTTCGGCCGACCGACACGTCATGCTCTCAAGACCCCACCACCCCGCAGGCGGGAACCCGGAATGCCCGGGCCCCCACTTGGCCGTCCCGATACGTCACCCGGCGTGTGTCCGGTCAGTGCGTGATCACCGGAAGACCCGTTCGACGAACGCGTCGAGGTTGCCGCGCAGGCGCTCGATCTGCTGGTCGACCGTGAGGGACTCCTCCATGCGCCCGCCCGGTGCCGCCTTCTTGCTGCCCCGTACGTACAACGAGCAGTCCAGGTCCGTGCACATGTAGAGGCCCACCGAGTTGCCCTCGCGGCCGGCCGCGCCCGCCTTGGGGGCGGTCATGAGGGAGACGCCGCTGCCGGGATGCGTGGTCAGGCACAGCGAGCACATGCTGCGGCGCAGGAAACCGCGGTTCCCGGAAGCGGAGCGCAGGGTCAGGCCGACCGGTGCACCGGCGCGTTCGACGACGAGATACCTCCGTTCGGGCGCGGACAGATCGAACCAGCCCAGGAAGTCCAGATCGTCCCAGTGGCCGAGGTCAGCCAGGTCCTTCGGCAGGGGGAGGCGTTTGGCCTGGCCCTTCGAACAGTTGACGAACGAGTTGCGGATGTCGAGCTCGGTCAGGGGTTTCATGCGGGGTCCTTCGAGGGGTGAGGTGAACGGTGGGCGGGGAACGACCCCGGCTCGCTGGGTCGTGTCTTCACAGTCCCGCCTGGCCCGCGGCGGCCGGGGCCACTGTGAAGACACGACCTAGGCCGGTGCGTCGTTTCCGGTGTGCTTCGGCGCCTTGTTCCGTACGGTGAGGCCCGCCACCAGGGCGGCGAGCAGCAGGACGCCCGCCGAGCACCAGTAGGCGACGGAGAAGCCGTGCACCATGCCCTTGTCGAGGGTCGCGCCGCCGTGGGCCGGACCGTGCGAGGAGGACTGGACGTAACGGCTGGTGGCGCCGGTGGCGATGGTGTTGAGCAGTACGGTGCCCAGCGAAGCTCCCATCTGCTGAACGGAGTTGAGGACAGCCGAGGCCACCCCGGCGTCCTGCGCGGGCACGCCGGCGGTGGCCGTCGCGTAGACCGGCATGAAGGTCAGGCCCATGCCCAGACCGAGGAGCACCAGGGCGGGCAGCACGTGGGGGACGTACTGCGCGTGCACGGTCAGGCTGCTGAGCAGCACCATGCCGGCGGCGGCCAGCACCATGCCGGACGACATCAGGATGCGCGGCGCCGTGCGGGGCAGCAGCCGGGCGGCGATCTGGGTCGCGCCGATGAAGATGCCGACCGAAATCGGCAGGAAGGCAAGCCCCGTCCGCACCGGGGGGTAGCCGAGGACGACCTGGAGGTAGTACGTCAGGAACAGGAAGACACCGAACATACCGATGGTGGCCAGGCCCATCGTCACGAGCGATCCGGCCCGGACCCGGTCCTTGACGATGTGCGGCGGCAGCAGCGGGTTCGCCGCGCGGCTCTGCCACCACACGAAGGCGGCGAGCAGGATCACGCCGGTCACGAGCAGCGTGAGCACCGAAGGGCTGGTCCAGCCGCGGGGTTCGGCCTCGCTGAAGCCGTACACCAGGGCGACGAGCCCGCCGCAGCCCAGCAGCGCGCCCGGCATGTCCAGGTGCCCGCCCCGGCGCCCGGAGCGGTCGCGCAGGAAGACGGGTGCGCCGATCAGGGCGGCCAGCGCGATGGGCACGTTGACGTACAGGGACCAGCGCCAGTTCAGGTACTCGGTCAGCAGACCGCCCACGATCAGCCCGACCGCGCTGCCGCCGCCGGCCAGCGCACCGTAGACCCCGAACGCCTTCGCCCGCTCCTTGGGGTCGGTGAACGTCGTCGTCAGCAGCGACAGGGCCGAGGGCGCCAGGACCGCCGCGAACGCACCTTGCAGGGCCCGCGCCGCGAACAGCGTCCCGGGACCGGCCGCCGCGCCGCCCACGGCGGAGGCCGCGGCGAATCCGGCCAGACCGATGACGAAGGTGCGCTTACGGCCCACCAGGTCGGCGATCCGGCCGCCGAGCAGCAGCAGTCCGCCGAAGGCCAGCGTGTAGGCGGTGATGACCCACTGCCGGCCGGCGTCCGACATGCCGAGAGCGCGCTGGGCGGAGGGCAGCGCGATGTTCACGACGGTGCCGTCGAGGATCACCATCAGCTGGGCGAGGGCGATGACCGCCAGCGCCCACCAGCGCTTCGGATCCGGCGCCGGTACCTCTGCTTCTGCCGGTAGTTGAGCCGGCACCGGCACCGGCACTGGATCCGGTGCCCGAGTCGCGGGGGGAACCTCGCGGTGCGGGGAACGGCCGGTGGCGGGGGAAGGGTCGGACGGGAGGGATTCCCCTCCGGGACGTTTCTTGCTCATGGCGATCACGCGTGTTTCGTGTCGAAGTGCTGTCGGGACAGCCGGCCGGGACGGTCACAGGGGTGACGACGGGCCGGTGCACGCGGCACGGGGACACGGCATGGCGGTGGGGCAGCGGGAACCGCGGACAGTACCCGGGGCCTGCCTCACCGGCCGCGTGTCACTCACGCCGGCGCTCTTGCTGTCGTGAGGCGGGGAGCGCCGGGACCACGGTGATCAGCAAGAGAAGGGCCCGTCTTCGGGCACGCGCCCCCGTGGCCCGTGCGGCGACGAACCGCGCAGGCCAGGACGTCTCGTGACGCGGCATCTCAGGAAGACGCCGAAGCCAGGAAAGGAGAAAGGGGGAAGAGTTACCGCGCGCCGCAGAGGAGGGAGGGCACACGGCCGGAGGCAACTATGGCCGCAACGCATTCGGCACGGTCCATGTCTCTCGCCTCCTTCCGGGCAGGGCACGCGGTGCGTGTCGACGCCGAGCGCGCCGAACGGGGCGGCAGAGAACCTGCCGCGCGAAATCGTGGTCAGGCTATCCCATCGACGCGACCACGCGAACGGAAATATCCGACCGCCCGTACCCCCCTGACCCCGGACAGGACCGGAGTTGGACCCGAGATGGGCCGGAACCGCTGGTCAGGAGCGGTACAGGCGTCGGAGGAGCCGGGGGACGCGGCATCACCGCGCCCAGTGAGGTGATGCTCCCCCGACCGCACCCGTACGACGGGCCTACGGATAGACCTCCGCGCGGTCGACGCTGATCACGGGGCCGCTGGAGGCGGGATTGCGTTCGCCGGTGACGCGGATGGTCAGCGTGTGCGAGCCGGGGGCCAAGGCCGGGCTGACGTACTGGAGTTGTTCGCCGACCCGGGGTGTGCCGTAGAAGTCCACCCGCCGCTCCGGACCCCCGTCGACCGAGATCGCGGCGATGCCGTTGCCCGTGTCCTTCACCGACAGGAGCGCGACGCGCGTGCCGGTGAAGCGGAAGGTGGCGGTGGCGTTCGCCGCGCCGCTCCAGTGGTCGTTGCCCCAGAAGCACTGGACGGCGCAGCCGGAGCCTGACGGCCAGGCGCCGCCGTACGACACCTGGAAGTCGCCGGTCCCCAGATCCGTGTCGTTGATCGCGCGGGTACCCGGGCCGGGATCGCCCGATGGCAGGTCGATGGTGTACCCCAGCGACACGGGTGAGCCGAGCGCCGGCGTGCCGGCCGAGGTCCAGCCGATCTTCTGCACCCGGGTGGTGCGCCAGTTGTAGGTCACCGTGGAGGTGCTTTTCGCGTGGTAGGCGATCCAGTCCTCGGTGCCGTCGGGGGACTTGAAGAAGAAGTGGTGTCCGGGGCCGTACACGCCGTCGGCGTCGTCGCGGGACAGGAGCGGGCCCGGCTCCTGCCGCCAGCTGCCGGGATCGAGGGGGTTGGCGCCCGGGGCGAGGGACTTCGCCCAGACCGCGTAGTCGGGCTTGCCGGTGTCGCAGGCGGAGTACGTGAGGAAGAGCCGGCCCGCGCCGTTGGTGAGCGGCGTCGGACCCTCGCGCACCTCGGGGCAGTTGCCGGCGGCGGACAGGTGCACGCGGGCGCCGGACAGGGTCCAGGGGTTGCTCATCGGGGCGAGGAAGAGCTGGTTGCGCACGCCGTCGTCCCGCTCGCCGGACCAGGCGAAGTAGAGCCGGCCGCCGAACTGGAAGGGTTCGCCGTCGATGGCCCAGCGGTCGCTGCCGGGAGCGGCGAGCTTGGCCTTGAAGTGGTACGGGCCCATGGGGTCGGTGCCGGCCGACTCCAGCACGTACATCCGGTGTGCGGAGTCCTGGCCGTCGCTGGCGGTGTAGTAGAGGTACCACCGGTCGCCGGAGCGGAACAGCGTGGGGGCCCAGACCTGCTGGTTACGGCTGGGGTCGCTGTCGCGCCAGACCTCCTTCGCGTCGGCGGTCAGGAGCGTGGCGATGCTCGGCGACCTCCAGATGCGCAGGGCGTCGCCCTGGGTGGTGGCGACGTAGTAATTGCCCTGGTGGTGCACGAGGGTCGGGTCGGCGCCGGTGTTCACGGGATTGCGGAACCGGCCGGCGGCGACCGGGCCGGCGGGGGCTTCGGTGGGGGACTGGTCGCTGACGGCCGTGGTGGCGGGGGCTGTGGTGGCGGGTGCCGTGTGGGCGGATGCGGTGTGGGCGGGGGCCGCCCCGGCGCTGATGCCCGCGGCGAGGACGAGAGCCAGGAGCGCGGTGAGCGAACGCGCCAGGTGGCCTGTGCGGCGGTCGAGCCGTACGAGTCTCATGAGGTGCCCTTCCATGCGATGCCATTGACGGTGTGGCGCAGGAGGTGCACGGGAGTTGTACCGCCGATTCCAACGTTGTACAAGCATCGAGGTTCCGCCCGTGCCGCAGGCCGGGATCACTGATGCCGCGCGCCGTCCGACGCGCTGAGCGGGTCCGGGGCCCGCCGCTCGTGGCCGCGACGCGCCGCCCGTACCCTGGATGAAGCCGAAAGGCCGGAGGTGGCCTTGATGCCTCGTGACGTGGCCGAGGTCAGGGCGAGGCGGTGGGGTGCGGGGAGCGGAGTACGAGCAGGGTGATCTCGCTGGGGGCGAAGACGCGGAAGGGCGGGCCCCAGAAGCCGGTGCCGCGGCTGGTGTAGAGAAGCGTGCGGGCGCCGTGGCGGCTGAGACCGGCGAGGGCGGGCTGGTCGAGGTGGACGAGGTAGTGGAAGGGCCAGATCTGGCCGCCGTGGGTGTGTCCGGAGAGCTGGAGGTCGACACCGCCCGCCGCGGCCCGGTCGACGAACGCGGGCTGATGGGCCAGGAGCAGGACGGGCAGATCGGGTTCGGCGCCCTCCAGGGCTCCGGCGAGGTGGGCTCGGTGTCCGGGCAGGCCGGAGGACGCGGCGGTGACGTCGTCCACGCCGGCCACCACGAGGGTGTCGCCGCCGCGTTCGAGCAGGAGATGGCGGTTGCGCAGCGGCTCCCAGCCCAGCTCCTCCATCAGGTCGACCCAGCCCTGGGCCTCGCTGTAGTACTCGTGGTTCCCGGTGACGTACACACGGGCCCGCGTTGCCCGCACGGTACCGAGTGGCACGGCCTGGGCCCGGCGGCGCTCGGCGGTGCCGTCCGCGATGTCTCCGGTGTGGCAGACCAGGTCGGCCTCCAGGGTGTTCACAGTCTCGCACACCCGCGCCGACCAGCGAGCGCGGTCGAGCGGGCCGTAGTGGGTGTCGGTGATGAGGACGACCCGGAGACCGTCCAGCCCGGCACCCAGCCGAGGCAGCCGCACGTCGAGCCGGCGCACGCGCGGCACGCGGCGGGCCTCGGCGTATCCCCAGCCGAGTAGTACGGCGCTGACGGCGAGGACGGCCCAGGTGACGGCTCGGGCCCGGTCCTCACCTTCGCCGACCCCGGCCACGGCCAGGACAGGCCGCAAGAGGCCGCCGATCAGGACGGACCAGGTGAACAGAACCCAGCTGATGCCCAGCAGGGTGTCACCTACGATCGCCGCCCGATCCTGCTGGCGCCGGCCGTGGCCGCGCGCCATCGCCAGCGGCATACTGACGAGACCGAGGGCGAACAGAGCGGTCACGCCGAGCGCGACCGGCACCGGCCAGTGCTGTCCGGAGTGCAGGAGCACCCAGCAGGGCACGGCCCAGAGCAGGACGGGGGCGACCAGGGGGATGTAGCGCATCAGCCGGCGCAGTGGGCTCCGCCGCGGCGCTCGCGCTTCGCCCTCGGTGGGCCGGGTGTCGCTGGTGTCGGTCACGCTCCGCCTCCTGACCAGGCTGCCGTCCCGCGCACTGTATCCGGTCGCCCTGGGCCGACCGACCGGTGTTCACAGGCGCGGGCTCAAGGGCGAAGGGCCTTCCGCCGCGCGCCGGGCCGCCAGGTCGACCGGGCCGTCGGTGCTGTGCTCGTACGGACTCCGGCTCGCCGCACCCGCCCCGCTCGCTCGCCCCTCGGCCTCAGTGCGGCTGCCTCTCGGCGGGCGCCCTGTCTCCCCGGACCGGCCGCCGGACCGGGCTCACCGACCGGCCGGGTCGCGGTCGCCGGGCCTCGGGCCCTCGTCCCCGGCCGACGTGCTTCCGTTGCCGGCGCCACGGTACGACTGGGCGAGGTGCCGTTGCAGCCGGATGTGCCGGAACTGGTAGACGGCGCCGGTCTGGCGCAGCACGCCCCTGCGATAGGCGTCTTCCAGGAACGCCACGGTGTCCCACGGCAACCTGCGCGTCAGCGGCAGCCAGATCCGGGCCACCGTCAGCCACTGCCCCCAGGCCGTGAAGGCGAGCACATAGGACGCCGCGCCTCCCAGGCCACCGACCGCGCCGACGAGCAGAGCCCATTCCAGCGGCCAGATCACAGCCCAGGACAGCACCTGCCGGAGCAGGCGGACCACGACGTACCCGCCGATGGCGCAGCTGAGTGTGATCACCGGGACGAGCACGAGGAACTGCCGTACCGCCGTGGCACGGTTGACCGACAGCAGCCGCATGGGTGTGGCGGCGGCGGTGATGTCCATGGGTGCCTCGAACAGCGCGAGGACCCCGAAGGCCAGACCCGCCGTCAGACCGAAGGCCGGACCGAGGACCAGCATGTTGCTGGTCACGATTCTGCTCGACTCCGTGTCCGGGAACTGGTCGTCCAGCATGCGCACCAGGAGGTCCGCCCAGGAGTAGCCGATCCCCAGCACCGAGCCGGCCAGCAGTCCGGCTCCGAAGCGGGTGAGGGCGTGACGGACCGGCCTGCGCCCGGCCCGGCGGTCCGTCGCGGAGAATCCGAGTCTGACCCGGGACGGGAGGGCGGCGGGCCGGCCGAACAGGGCCAACGCGCAGTGCACCAGGCCGAAGGCGAGTCCGGAGAGGAGCGCGGCCAGCGCCCCTTGCAGCAGTAGCGTCGCCGGCTCCAGCTCTCTGGTGTAGAGGAAGGCGTGTCCGAGGAGTTCCACGAGCCAGGTGGCCGCGGACATGCACAGCCCGGAGAGCAGCACGGTGTGCAGGACGCGCGTCGGCAACCGTACGGATTCACCGAGCCGCCACCAGGCGAGGTCCTGTCGGCCGTGCGTGTCCCGGGCCAGGCTGTGCGCGAGGTAGCCGAGCCAGCGCTCGGCCCGGTCCGCGTCGCGGTTGGGGTACCCGTGGGGGTCGCCCCGCTCGGGGGCACGATGCCGGTAGAGGGCGGGCACGAAGCCCGCCAACAGGTGCTCCTCCAGGTGGCGTTCGGTGGGAAAGCGTGCGGTGTCGAGCAGTTCCAGCGGGTCCTTTCCGGGGGCCTCGCCGTACATCGTCCGCGTCAGAGTGACCATCAGCGGCGTGCCGAGGACCTGCCCGAGCCGGGCGCTCGCCGGGGTGCCCCCGTCCCGCAGGCGCTCCAGAACGGCGTCCCACACGCCCGCGTCGTGCCCGCCGCCGGACGAGGCGGAGAGACGGTCGGTCCGGGGGAGGTAGGCGGCGAGATCCTCGACGGTCAGGTCGGTGAGTTCGACGCAGGCGGCCCACACCAGTGGGACGTGAACCTGGCGGACCGCTCGGGCGTACTCGTCCCGCCGGCTGGTCAGGACCAGCGGGAGGGAGGTGGCGTTGAGCGCTTCCAGCGCCGGGCCGCGCAGGGCTTCAGCCAGTTCGTCGAATCCGTCGAGGACCGGAAGTATCAGGTCGGCGTCCACGAGCGCGCCGGCCAGCGTCGCCCCGTCAGCCGTCCGGTGGGCCAGATGGGGGTGGTCCCGGAGGAGACGGTCGACCAGCATGTCACGCAGGGTGGTGGTGAGCGGGTCCCAGGATCCGATGCTGAAGATCACCGGCACCCGGACCGAAGGGACGGGTGCCGCGAGGAGATCGAGGACGAACTTGATGGCCAGGACGGACTTCCCGGAGCCGGCCCGGCCGAGTATGACCAGCCGCCGCGACTGAACGCTCCGGTAGGTGTCGACCACACTCCGCAGCTCGCCGCTCAGTTCCAGGTCCCGAGGCACGGCGCCCGGCCCCAGTCGCTGGATGTTCTCCGGACGGTCCATCAGGTCGGTGGGAGCCGGCTGGTACCGCACCGGCAGCGGGAACGGGTCATGGACGCGGCGGTGCCTCTCCTCACGCTGCCAGCGGCGCCCGACCTCGCGGGCCAGTGAAGCGGCGGCCTCGGAGAGCGCACCGGCCGGCGGCTCGGCCGGAGCACCTGGGAGCGGTACGGCCGGTGCCGGTTCCTCCCGCGTGCCTTCCGGTCCCGACCGGGCTCCGTCGAAGATCGCGGTGAGCCGTTGCCGCTCCTGCGCGTCGGCCTCCAGGGCCTCGGCCAGCTGGTGCAGTGTCCTCAGCCGGTGATCGGTGGACCTGCCCGTCTCCAGTCGGCGGATGGTGCTCACGCTCACCCGGGACCGCTCCGCCAGCTGCTCCTGTGTGAGGCGGGCCCGTCTGCGTAACTGGCGCAAGAACGTGCCTGCTTCATTGGTCACTCTGGGCTCCCACTTCCTACGGATACCGCGGGACGCCCGAGCGTAGCGTGACGACCGGTCACATATGGACGGTTCCCAACCTGTCCCCGCACTGTTCTCCGAGCTGGGCGAACCCCATGGTGGTGCAGCCGGCAACCCGCCGGCCACCTCGTACGGGGGAGACACCTCACCGTCACCGCACCGCGGGGGTCCGGGGCGCGCAGGATCCATGTCTTCCTGCCCCGGCACCCGCACGGCGACCCACTCACCGCCCGCACTGTCAGGACGGCCTGAGCCGGCTCGGTATGTCGCCTTGTCGATTACGGAAGCCGGGATCCCGTATCCGCGGACCGCGCTTCCGCGGACGCGTTCGAGGCTGCTGCGACGACCTTCTCGGAGAGATCAACAACATGATGAACACATGGAAGAGTAAGAAGTCCGCCTCCCTCGTCGGCGCCGTGACCGCGTCGGCGCTGGCGCTGTCGGCCCCGGCCGTGCACGCCGGCACGGCCCGGGCCGACCACCCGGCCACGGGTGCGGCGCTCCGGGCGTTCCAGGCGGTGGCGGGTCCGGGAGCCGCGGTCCACGCCGGCGCCGGCGGCGAATCCTGGACGCTGTCCGCGGGTACGGGCACCGTCAACGCCAACCGGCCCGTCAAGTCGGACGAACACTTCCGCATCGGCAGCCAGACCAAGACCTTCACCGCTGTGGTGGTGCTTCAACTGGCCGACGAGGGCAGGGTCTCGCTGGACGCGCCCATCGCGGACCACCTGCCCGGCATCGTCACGGGCAACGGTTACGACGGCACCCGCGTCACCGTGCGCCAACTTCTCCAGCACACCAGCGGTATCGGCGCGTACGACCCCTACCCCGGACTGAGCACGCCTCAGCCGAACCCGGACGGCACCTTCGGCCTCGCGGCGCTGGTGCGGCACGGGCTGAACTCCTCGCCGCCGGCCGCCGAGCCCGGTGCCGGCTTCACCTACTCCAACACGAACTACTACGTCCTCGGCATGCTGGTCGAGGAGCTGACGGGGCGGCCGGTCCACCAGGCCGTGACCGAGCGCGTCATCGAGCCCCTCGGTCTGACCCGCACCGTCTTCCCCGCGCCCGGCGAACGCGCCCTGCCCACGCCGGCCGTCAACGGCTACCACGGCGCCCGGGTGGGCCCCGTGTACGTGTGGACCCCCGTGATCTCCTACGACCCCTCGCTCTACGGCAGCGCAGGCGCGATGGTCTCCACGATGGAGGACCTGAGCGCCTTCTACCGGGCCCTGGCGGCAGGAGAGGTTCTCTCCTCCGCGAGCCTCGCCGAGATGCGCACCGTGCGGACCGTGAACACCGGGACGGCCTACGGCCTGGGAATCCACAGGCGGGCCCTGTCGTGCGGCGGAACGGCCTGGGGCCACTCCGGCAAGGTGCCGGGCTACGAGAGCTACACCCTGACCACCGACGACGGACGCCACGCCTCGGTGGTCACGAACGTGGCGATCCTGATCGGCCGGCTCCCTTCCCCGCAACTGCTCCAACTGATGGACACCGCCCTGTGCGAGGACGTGCCGCGGCGCTCCTGACCGCCGGGGGCCGCGAGGTGCCCGCGCACACACGGCCCGACAGCGGCACGCATTCGGCACCACCACCCTCTTCGCGACATCAAGGAGTCAGACATGGCACACCGTTACCGGTGTGGCGAATGCCGCTTCTCCACTCGGTGGACCACCGAATCCGAGGCCGAGGACCTCGCGGCCGCCCACTACGTCCACCGCCACCCCGGACTGGTGTTCGGCGGCAGCATGGAGGTCAACCGGAGGAACCCCCACTTCCTCGGCTGCCTGCCGATGCTCGGGATCACGCTCCTCCTCCTTCTGGTAGTCGTCGCCTCATGCCGGCGGTAGGGGCCGCCGGGCGCTTCCCGGAGGGAGTGTCACCCGCCTCTTCCTTCTCCGACGCCGACGGGGCACGGATGGCGATACAGGCGACCCGGCCGAACTTCGAGACGTTCAAGGAGTCCGCCGCGGCCGACGGCAGTCTCGGCCATGGCGAGAGGGGTGTGACCGTCGAGAACGTGCTGGCATTTCTCGTGGACGTGATCGTGTCCTACGCGACGACGTTCTGGTGGCTGTGGGCGATTTTCGGGCTGATCTGGTTGCTGACCGACGGACGCGACAAGTTCTCGTCGGGCGGTTCCGGCGGTTCCGGCGGTTCCGGCGGCTCCAGTGGCTCCGGGAGTTCCGGTGGGCGCCACGACGGGGCGGGGGGCGCCTTCGGCAGGGACGACGGTGGCTTCGGAGGAGACGGCGGCGGAGGGGACGGCGGCGACTGACCGGCACACGCGTCACCCAACGCTCGGGCTGCTGCTCCTCCGTCCGGCATCGTGTGCGCCGCCTCCCGCGCGGGGTGCCGACGCCTCCACTCGCCCCGACCGGGTGGGGCGACGGGGTGGTCTGAGTACACGTACTCATGAGGGCGGTCGCGGGCGGGCCCGATAGTGAGGGCCCGCCCCGAACACGAGGAGCAGTTCGTGACCGCCACCCACTCCACCCCCGCCCCGACACTGGACGCGAGGCTGTCGCCCCGGCGCCGTCTGCCGGCCGCGCTCGCCGTCGCGGTGACCGCGGCGCTCGTCGTGTCGAGGTTCGGCGCGGCCGATCCGACGACCTGGCTGCTGGAGACCGTGTGGGTGATGGTGGGCCTGCCCCTGGCGATCCTGCTGCGCCACCGCTTCCCGCTGAGTGGTCTGCTGTGCGCTCTGCTGGCGGCGCACGCCCTGGTCCTCATCCTGGGCGGCCACTACACCTACGCGGAGGTGCCCGCGGGGGACTGGGTGCGCGACTGGCTCGGATGGGACCGCAACCCCTACGACCGCTTCGGCCACCTCGTGCAGGGCTTCGTCCCGGCCATCCTGGTACGCGAACTCCTCGTCCGCACCTCCCCGTTGCGCGGCAGCCGCTGGCTCGCCCCCCTCACCGTCTGCGCCTGCCTCGCCTTCAGCGCCGTCTTCGAGATGCTGGAATGGTTCGCGGCGGTCACCGGAGGCGAGGCCGCGGACGCTTTCCTGGGCACGCAGGGAGACGTCTGGGACACCCAGTGGGACATGTTCTGCGCCCTGATCGGCGCCACCTGCGCCCTGCTGCTCCTGAGCCGCGTCCACGACCGCGCCCTCGCCCGTCTCGGCCCGACAGACTGACCGCCGCGTGATCGGGCCGACGTGACGACCGCGGCGAAGCCCCCCGTCGATCCGGCGGGGGGCTTCGCCGCAGTCAGGCACGTGCGGGGCAGGGGTCAGCGGCAGGTCCGGGAGTTGTAGGAGGCCCACCGGATGCTGCCGTCGGGCTCCCCGAACCCCCAGTTGCCGGCGGTGTTGCTGCGCACCATGAAGCTCGTCTTCTTGCCGGCGTAGCCGCCGTACCAGAACCCGTCGGGGCTGCGCTCGGGGTTGCTGTTGTTGAGCCTCTGGCCCGCCTTGGTCCAGGTGTTCCTGCCGGCCGAGCCGTCGGCGGACAGCCCGCGGTCCTGCTGCCACCGGACCGTGGCGGCATGGGTCCGATCGCCGAAGATGCCGTCGACGTCGGAGGCGGACAGGTAGCCGTCCGCCCAGAGCACGGTCTGCCACAGGCAGGCGACGTTGGAGTTCCGGTGGGTGCTGGTGTTGACGACGCCCTCGTTGTTCCAGTCGCCGTCCGTCATGCTGCCCTTGCCGTTGACGTAGGCGCCGCCGTGGTAGGTGCCGCTGGCCCCGGCGGGGGTGGTGAGGGTCGCGCTGATGCCGAGAGCGAGGGCCGCGGCGGTGAGGGGAGCGGCGGCTCGGCGCAGGCCGCGGAGGCGGGTGCGGGACGATGACATGGTTCTCCTGAGTGCTGTGCTTCGACATGCGGTTGGATTGGGTTGGTGCGCGCGTGGGTCGGCGTCCCGCGAGGGCCACTGACGGAGATGACACAAGGTGCCGGTACGCGGCACGCACCGTGGCGCCCGGGGCAGGAACGGAAACGTGGAAGTGGGGTCATACGCACCCGCCACGGCCGGTGTCAGCCCCGTACGACAGGGACAGTAGCCCGGATCGGCCACCGGGCGTGACGGTCGTTCGACCCACAAGGAGC
This sequence comes from Streptomyces sp. NPDC104581, assembly GCF_055583685.1. Taxonomy (NCBI): domain Bacteria; kingdom Bacillati; phylum Actinomycetota; class Actinomycetes; order Kitasatosporales; family Streptomycetaceae; genus Streptomyces; species Streptomyces sp. NPDC104581. The sequence continues at coordinate 4,477 of NZ_JBVJNN010000056.1, read as the reverse complement.
CTTCGCCGTCTTCGCCGTCTTCGCCGTCCTCGCCGTCCTCGACCGCCGGACGGCGCGGGCCGGAGCGGTCACCGGTTCCTCCGCGCCCCGGTTCCTCCGCGCCCCGAGGCGAGCCCCGGTGGTGGGGAACCGGTCGCTCGGGGCCGCGCGTCTCCCCGTACATGCTGATCGTCCTGGGGGTACTCTTCGCCGTCGCGCCCGCCGTCGTCTGGATGACGATCGCCCGCACCCGCCCCGTCGGCTTCGCGATCGGCGGCACGCTGCTCGCCGGAGCCGGGCTGCTGATCAGTGTCCAGCAGGGCCGGATCGACGCCCCCGGGCCCGACGCCCATCTGCTGTTCACGGCTCTCGCGCCCCTGCTCATCGCCTGCGGCGCGGGACTGGAGGGACGCCACGAGAACTCTCCGCCCCCGGAATGGACTTCCCGCCGCAACACAGCGATCGGCTTCCTGGGGGCGCAGTTCGCCCTCACCCTCGTGGTCGGCCTCATGTACGCGCTGATGATCAGCGAAGGCTCGGACGCGCCGCCGTCCAAGGCCCTCCCCTCCTTGCCGCCGGGCATCAGCGTGGTCGACGAAGGCACCAGCTGCGGTTCCGGCGGCTGCTGGCGCGCCGCGACGGTCACCAGCGAGGACGGCCTGTCCCGCCCGGAGATCATCCGCGAACTGGGCCTCCGGCAGGAGAGCTGCCGCTCCAGTGGCTGGCTGCTCGACTGGCGTGACGTGTGCGTCGGGGCCAGGGACAACGGCCAGAACGTCACCGTCTACGCCAGTTGGGGCCACTGAGAGGTCGTTGTCCCAGTCGGCCACGGTGGTCCTGAACGAGAGTCTGTGACAAGCCGCGTGTCCCACTGGTGACGCCACGGGCCGGCCCCGTCGAAACCGGGCCGGGACCGGGCACGCCGGCGTCCCGACGCGCCCGGCCGGCCTCCGTCCCCGGCCCTACCGGCCGAACACGTCATGCATCGCCGCGAGTTCGCGCGGCAGGTCGTACTCCGCGCCTCCCTCGTGGCCGTTGTACGCGAACACCTCGATCTCCGCCGGACCGGCGTAGGCGTGGTAGGCCGCGTACACCGTCGAGGACGGGCAGATCCGGTCCAGCAGACCCACCGAGAACCACGCGGGCGCGGTCGCCCGCGCCGCGAAGTTGACCCCGTCGAAGTACGACAGGGTGTTCATCGCCTCCTCGACCCGGAAGTGGCACAGGAACGGCACGTCGGCGACCGCCGCCCCACGGCCTCGCGCAGCCCCGACACGGCCGGGGCGAGACCACCGCCCTGGCTGCCCCCGAGGACCGCGACCCGGGAGGAGTCCACGGCCTCGTGGGACCTCACCGCGTCGACCGCCCGCACCGCGTCGTTGATCAGCCGCCGGTAGTAGTGCCGGGCGGGGGCGCCACCGGAGCCGAGCCCGCCGCCGGAACCGGCTCAGTCCTGGCTCAGTCCCGGCTCCGTGACGGCTCCGTGACGGTAGGTCAGAGCCCGGACGGTGGCAGAAGACGGCTGTGCAGTGAGCGCGCGATTCCCTCCATCACATCCGATGCCGGCCGCTCCTCCTCCGGCCGCCTGAGCAGTTGGAACACGCCCGGCCCACGCGACTCCCGCGGCAGATCGGCCATGCGCGGAATCACATGGAAGTGCACATGGGCGAAGCCCTCGAACTCGGCGAACTGCGCCACATAGGTCTTGACGCAGCCCGTCACCTCGTGGAGCGCGCGGGACAACCGCACCTGCCAGGCCCCCAGCGTCGCCGCCTCCGCGTCGGTGAGCCCGTGCACCGCTGTCACATGGCGCCGGGGCAGCAGGACGAGCCAGCCGGGAAGCGCGGTCTCGAAGGCGTGAGCGACCCGCCAATGCCGGTCCAAGGCGATGCGCTCGCTGAGCGGTAACGCGTCCAGGCGGGCTTCCTGGCCGCACGAGAAGCACTCGGGTGTCGTCATGACCGGATCGTAGGCCGGGTGACCGCCGGAGGGGGCGTGGTTCCCGTCGCCCTTGTGGACGAGTCGGGGGAGCCGCGGGCAAGGAGGCAGTCCGCGCCGACGAGTTCGGCGAGGATCCGGTAGCGGCCGACGGATCGGCGGCCAGGGGCGGTTCCAGCCCGGGGCGACCGCCGCCCGCTGCTCCCCGCGCTTCGGTCCCTTGCCGAGGCCGCCCGTCCGGCGCGGGACGGCCATGTGCTGCCTGATGGGTACCGTCGTCTCGCCCTCGCCCTCGCCCCGCACCGCGTCCTGGTGCGGCGCGAGGCGCCCGGTGGCCGGTCGGTACGGGCGCGGCGCAGAAGCCCTGGGCTGCCGGGCTTCGTCGCTCGGCTCGCGGAGCATCCCGGCTCTCGGCGCCCGAGCAGGGTCCGAACGCCGGTCCTCCCGTTCTCAGTTCCGCGGGAGGCTCTACGGGCGTATCGGCGCGATCATCGTCCGCCACGCCTCGCGGAGGGAGCGCTCCGGTGAGCCAGGTGGCCGGGACGGCCGCAGCGGATCAGAACACGTCGCGCAGGGTCTCCAGGAGGCGGGCGATGTTCGCCTCGTCGCGGCGGTAGTAGGTCCACTTGCCGCGCCGGGTGGCGACCACCAGCCCCGCCTGCCGCAGTATCGCGAGGTACTGGGAGGTGGTCGACTGCCCCAGACCTGTTCGCTGCTGGATGTCGGTCACGCAGACGCCGATCTCGACGTCGTCGGGCTCCTGTCCGGGGAAGCTCATCGGGTCCTTGAGCCATACCAGCATCTGACGGCGGGCCGGGTTGGACAGGGCCCGGAACACAGCCAGCAACTCCGCTTCCGAGAACATGCGGCGATCGTAACGCAGTGACATATTTACGATTCGCGATATGACGATGTAAGGTCGCTGCATGCCGACTTCGATGCGCGTGGTGGAACTCGTCCGCTTCGGTGACGCGGACACCGCGTTCGCCACCCGAGAGCTGCCAAGACCTACTCCCGGACCCGGCCAGGTGCTGGTGCGCGTGGAGGCCACGTCCGTGAACCCCCTCGACCTGCAGACCAGGCGCGGCGACTACCGCGACCAGGTGGCGCTGCCCGCGGTGATCGGCAACGACGTGTCCGGCGTCGTGACCGAGACCGGCCCCGGGGCGGGCGACTTCCAGCCGGGCGACGAGGTCTGGTACCTGGCGCCGATCTTCGCCGGGCAGGGAACGTACGCGGAGTTCCACGTGGTCGACGAGGCCCTGGTCGCCCCCAAACCCGCTCGGCTGACGCACGTCGAGGCCGCCGGTCTCGCGCTCGTGGGCGTGACGGTGTGGGAGGCGCTGGTCGAACGCGCAAAGGTGCGGGCCGGGGAACGGGTCCTGGTGCACGGCGGAGCCGGCGGGGTCGGCTCGGCCGCCGTCCAGCTCGCCGGCGCGCTGGGGGCCGAGGTGGTAACCACCGCACGGGCCAGGGATCACGAGTTCGTCACCGGACTGGGAGCCGACCACGCGATCGATTTCTCGGCCGGTGACTACGTGCCGCGGGTCCGCGCGCTGGGTGGGGTGGACGTCGTGCTGGACACCGTGGGTGGGGACACCCTCGCCCGCAGCCCGGAGGTCCTCGCCGACCGGGGCCGCGTGGTGTCCGTCGTGGACATCCCCGAACCTCAGAACCTGCTCGCCGCGTGGGGCGTGAACGCGACCTACCACTTCCTCTTCGCCAGCCCCGGCCGGGCGAAGCTCACGGCCCTCGGCCGACTGGTCGACCAGGGCAGACTCCGGCCGGTGATCGGCACCGTGCTACCACTGGCCGACATCGCGCAGGCGCACGCCCTGTTGGAAGGCGGCTCTGCCGCCGGGGCCCGCCGACGTCCACGCGGCAAGATCGCCATCGCTGTGAACTCCCTGCACGAACCACCACGCGCAACGTCCTCGCCACGGAACTCCTGTTGATGGGGCTTCGGCGTCGTCAACAGACGGGTGAGCATCCGCGAGGACTCCTCACCCTCTGCGCCGGCTCGGGGTATGGGCGGCGTGCTGCCGCCGGAGGAGCCGGCCCGTGGCTCTGTCCACGAGTGTTGTCCGGACAGCCGGTTGTCCCCCGCCCCGCGAGGCGGTTGGATCGGGATGGGGTCGATCTTCACGTGAACGGAAGGCATCCGATCCGGGAACGAGTTCCGGCTGCCGGTCGGTGACCGTCGAGGGGATTGCCGTGGAGTGGTCGACGGGATTGGCCGGTTTCGCCGCCGGGCTCCTGATATCGGTCACCACCGCGCCGGTGGGAGTCTCCGGAGCGGTTTTCCTGCTGCCCGTTCAGGTCAGCGTCCTGGGCGTGCCGAGCCCGGCCGTGACACCCACGAACCTGCTCTACAACGTCGTGGCCGGCCCCGGCGCCCTCCTCTCCCACTGGCGAGCCGGGCGACTGGGCGGGCCTCTGACCCGCCTGCTCGTCGCGGGCACCGCCCCCGGCGTCGTCGTCGGCGCCTTGATCCGCGTCTTCGCCGTTCCCGGCCCACGCGTCTTCCGTCTCCTGGTCGCCGCGCTGCTGCTGCCGCTCG
>NZ_JBVJNN010000055.1:36522-41887 GCF_055583685.1 Streptomyces sp. NPDC104581 | reverse complement strand
CACAAACAACACAGAAAAAAAAAAAAAACAAAGACAAAAAAAAGCTGTGGGGGGCCCCCCCCCCCCCGCCCCCCCCCCCCCCCCGGCGGCGTGCGTGCCGCACGCGGAACGGTCCGCGTTGCGTACTCCGCGTTACTTGCGCATGACCTCCGGCTCGTGGCGGCGCAGCAGCCGCGCCACCAGGAACCCGCACACCACTCCGATAAGCAGCAGCACCATCACGTTGAAGCCCCACTGCGCCACCGAGTGGTCCCAGAGCGGGTCCAGGTCGTTGGGGCTCTCGGGGTCCCAGGGCGGCATCAGATGCGCCAGGTCGAGGGTCGAGCCGGTGCCGGCGATGGCCCAGCGCGAGGGCATCAGCCAGGCGAACTGCTCCAGGCCGGGCGAACCGTAGACCTGGAAGAGCGTGCCGGTGAAGACGACCTGGACGATCGCGAACATGACCAGCAGCGGCATGGTCTTCTCGGCGGTCTTGACCAGCGAGGAGATCACCAGACCGAACATCATCGACGTGAAACCGAGCGCGATGATGACGATGCACATCTCGACGGCCGGCGGCATGATCAGGCCCTCGTCGGGCAACGCTCGGGGCGCGAAGCCGATGCCGCAGATGATGACGCCCTGGAAGGCCGTGATCACACCGAGCACGATGACCTTGGACATCAGGTACGCGGAGCGGGAGAGGCCGGTGGCCCGTTCCCGTTCGTAGATCACCCGTTCCTTGATCAGTTCTCGTACGGAGTTCGCGGCGCCGGAGAAGCACATGCCGACCGCGAGGATCAGCAGGATCGTGCCGGCCTTGCCGTTGAACTTGGCCGGCGCCTCCGGCGGCCCCAGACCGTACTCCGCCGGTATCACGACGCTCACCACGCCGAGGACGGCGGGCAGTATCACCATCAGACCGAGGAAGCCCCGGTCGGAGGCGATCACCGAGGAGTAGCGGCGGATCAGCGTCCAGAGCTGGGAGCCCCAGCTCTGCGGCTTGGGCGGGCGCATCTGCTGCGGCGACGGCATGTGGACCGACTGCGGGGCCACGGCGTCGATGTCGGCGGCGTACATCTGGAAGTGCTGCGAGCCGCGCCAGCGGCCCGCCCAGTCGTAGTCGCGGTAGTTCTCGAACGCCGAGAAGACATCGGCCCAGGTCGTGTAGCCGAAGAAGTTGAGCGCCTCCTCAGGCGGACCGAAGTAGGCGACCGAGCCGCCGGGCGCCATGACGAGCAGCTTGTCGCAGATCGCCAGCTCGGCCACAGAGTGCGTGACGACCAGGACGGTACGGCCGTCGTCGGCGAGGCCGCGCAGCAACTGCATGACGTCGCGGTCCATGCCCGGGTCGAGGCCCGATGTGGGCTCGTCCAGGAAGATCAGCGACGGCTTGGTCAGCAGTTCGAGGGCGACCGAGACGCGCTTGCGCTGGCCACCGGAGAGCGAGGTGACCCGCTTCTCCTTGTGGATGTCGAGCTTCAGCTCGCGCAGCACCTCGTCGATACGGGCCTCGCGCTCGGACTCGGCGGTGTCACCGGGGAAGCGGAGCTTGGCGGCGTACTTGAGCGCCTTCCGTACGGTCAGCTCCTTGTGCAGGATGTCGTCCTGCGGGACCAGACCGATGCGCTGGCGCAGCTCGGCGAACTGCTTGTACAGATTCCTGTTGTCGTACAGGACGTCGCCCTCGTTGGCGGGCCGGTAGCCGGTGAGCGCCTTGAGGAGCGTGGACTTGCCGGAGCCCGAGGGGCCGATGACCGCGATGAGCGACTTCTCGGGAACGCCGAAGGAGACGTCCTTGAGGATCTGCTTGCCGCCGTCGACCGTCACCGTGAGGTGGCGGGCGGAGAAGGAGACCTCACCGGTGTCGACGAACTCCTCGAGCCGGTCGCCGACGAGCCGGAAGGTCGAGTGGCCGACGCCCACGATGTCGTTCGGGCCGATGAGGGCCGTACCGGACTTGGGGATCGGCTGACCGTTGACATAGGTGCCGTTGTGGGATCCGAGGTCGCGGATCTGGAAACGGCCGTCGGGCGTCGAGGTGAACTCGGCGTGCAGACGGGAGACCTGGAGGTCGGAGACGACCAGCTCGTTCTCCAGCGCACGGCCGATGCGCATCACCCGGCCGAGGGCCACCTGGTGGAAGGTGGTCGGACTGCGGTCCCCGTACACCGGCGGCGCCCCCGCCGCGCCACCCGAGCCTGGACCGCCGTGACCAGCGGGACCGCTGTGACCGCCGGCGCCGGGGCCCCCCGGCCCGCCGTGCTGCGGTGGTACGTAGCCGTGCTGGGGCGGCTGCTGCTGCCAGCCCTGCTGCTGGGGCTGCTGCTGGGGCGCCCAGCCCGGTCCGCCCTGTGGCTGCGCGTGCTGTGGCTGCGCGTGCTGCACCTGCTGTGCCTGTGGCGCCTGCGCCTGCTGGGGCGCCGCGCCCTGCGGGTTGTACGCGCCGGCCGCCGCACCGCTCAGGCCCAGCCGCGGTCCGTCGGTCGCATTGCCGAGATGTACGGCGGTACCGGGACCGATTTCCATCTGCTGGATCCGCTGGCCCTGCACATAAGTGCCGTTGGTGCTGCCGTGGTCTTCAATTACCCAACTACGGCCCCCCCAGCTGATGGTGGCGTGGCGCCACGAGACCCGGGCGTCATCGATCACCAGGTCGCCCTGCGGATCACGCCCCAGGGTGTACGACCTGGACTGATCGAGCGTCCAGGTCCTTCCGTTCAGTTCAAGTACGAGTTCCGGCACTCCATGCCCCACTAGTTGTCCCCCGGGTTGCTCCCATCACAGGGAGTCTAGGGATGGCGAACATCGGGGGGAACTATTTCAGGCCCGCCCCCTTATACGAAAGTCGGGCCTCGGGAAAGAGCGCAAAATCCCGTAAGTGGCACGGCGAAACGTAAGTGAACAGTCGCAAAACCCTCAACCGGGACTCGTGTCCCACGCGCCATTCCGTGGCACGCCCGTGGCCTGCTCGTGGCATGTCCGGTACGCGGGACGCCTGGTCGCCCCACGCGTCACGCCCGATACGGTGGGATCACCATGAGCGCATCGCAGCCCCGTCAGACCACTGACGCCGCCCCCACACTTCTCGTCAAGATCTTCGGGAAGGACCGCCCGGGGATCACCGCCGGGCTCTTCGACACCCTCGCCGCCTACTCGCTCGACGTCATAGACATCGAGCAGGTCGTCACCCGTGGCCGTATCGTCCTGTGCGCACTCGTCACGTCGCCGGTCGGGGACGGCACCGAGGGCGCGCTGCGCGCGACCGTCCACGGCTGGGCCGATTCCCTGAAGCTCCAGGCCGAGATCATCTCCGGAACCGGCGACAACAGGCCGCGCGGCAGCGGCCGTTCCCATGTCACCGTGCTCGGGCATCCGCTCTCCGCCGAGTCGACGGCGGCCATCGCCGCCCGTATCACCGCGACCGGCGGGAACATCGACCGTATCTTCCGGCTGGCCAAGTACCCGGTCACCGCCGTGGAGTTCGCGGTGTCGGGGACGGAGACCGAACCGCTGCGGACGGCGCTGGCGACCGAGGCCGCCGGGATCGGGGTGGACGTCGCCGTCGTCTCGGCCGGGCTGCACCACCGGGCGCAGCGGCTGATCGTGATGGACGTCGACTCGACCCTCATCCAGGACGAGGTCATCGAACTGTTCGCGGCGCACGCGGGCTGCGAGAAGCAGGTCGCCGAGGTGACGGCCAGGGCCATGGCCGGTGAGCTGGACTTCGAGCAGTCGCTGCACGCCCGTGTGGAGCTGCTCGCCGGACTCGACGCGTCGGTGGTGGACAAGGTGCGTACGGAGGTACGGCTCACGCCCGGCGCCCGCACCCTGATCCGTACGCTGAAGCGGCTGGGCTACCAAGTGGGCGTCGTGTCCGGCGGGTTCACGCAGGTGACCGACGCGCTGAAGGAGCAGCTGGGGCTGGACTTCGCCTCGGCGAACACGCTGGAGATAGTGGACGGGAAGCTCACCGGCCGGGTCGTGGGCGAGATCGTCGACCGGGCGGGCAAGGCCAGGCTGCTGCGCCGGTTCGCCGCCGAGGCCGGGGTGCCGCTCTCGCAGACCGTGGCGATCGGTGACGGCGCGAACGATCTCGACATGCTGAACGCGGCGGGGCTCGGGGTCGCCTTCAACGCCAAGCCCGTGGTCCGCAGGGCCGCGGACACGGCGGTGAACGTGCCGTTCCTGGACACGGTGCTCTATCTGCTAGGCATCACGCGCGAAGAGGTCGAAGAGGTGGAGGGGGCCGAGGGCCCGCCCGTCTGAGCCCGCCCGCCGTCTGTACGCACCCGGCACAGAGCCCCGGCACGCACACCGTGCCGGGGCTTCGTCGTCAAGGGAGTTGGGGCGGTCGGGGTGGTCGGGGCGAGGGCCGGGGCGGGGGCGGTCAGTCGTGCGGTGCCCAGTATTCGAGCAGCGTCCCCACATCGGGCTCGACGGTCTTCCACGAGCCGGTGAAGCCGATGACGGCGAACGCCGAGGTCGGGAACGCGCTCGCGGTCAGCCGGCCCAGCGCGTCACCCTCGGCGCGGGCCGAGAGGGCGTCGGCGAGGGCGTGCATACCGGGATTGTGGCCGATCAGAAGGAGGTCGTTCACCTCGTCCGACGTCTCGGTGAGCAGCGCCAGCAGGTCGCCGGGCGTCGCGTCGTACAGCCGGTCCTCGTACACGGTCCTGGGGCGCTGCGGCAGTTCGTGCACCGCGAGCTTCCAGGTCTCGCGCGTGCGGGCCGCCGTCGAACAGAGAGCCAGGTCGAACGCGATGCCGGTCTCCGCGAGCCGGCGCCCGGCCACCGGGGCGTCCGCGCGGCCTCGCTCGGCGAGCGGCCTCTCGTGGTCCGCCACGTCGGGCCAGTCGGCCTTCGCGTGCCGGAGTAGGACAATCCTGCGGGGTGTTTCGACGCTCATGCATCCCAGCTTCGCACGAAATGCGCCGTCAGGCGCGGGGTGTTGGAGGGCTCACCCGCCCCGGACTACCGGCCGAGGGTCTGCTGGATCTGCTGCACCACCCGGCCGACGCCGGGGTCGCCCGCGGCGGCGTTGGCCTGCCCGGGACCGGCCATCAGCAGAAGCAGCGCGGCGAACGCGATCGCGGGGAGCGCGACGGCCCACCAGGGGAGACGGATCTCCACGGTGTCGGGGGACGGGCGGTGGGACCGGGTGTGCACAGGGGCCGCCATGGCCGCCTCCGTAGGTCTGCGGTTGAGGTGCCTCAAACCTACGGACGGGGCGCGCGGGCTCCCATCCGGCGACCCACCCACTTGACCCTGACCCTGGCCCCCTAGGGGAGGGGGGGGGGGGGGGGGGGGGGGGGGGGGGGGGGGGGGAGGGAGGCGGGGGGGGGGGGGGGAGAAGAGAAAAGGGCAACCAGTTGGGGGAAGGAGT
>NZ_JBVJNN010000055.1:24738-36512 GCF_055583685.1 Streptomyces sp. NPDC104581 | reverse complement strand
CCTTACGGGCTCTACACCCGCCCCCCCCTCCCCCCCCCCCCCCCCCCCCCCCCCCCCCCCCCCCCCTCGCCCCCCCCCCCCCCCCCCCCCCCCCGGCCGCCTCTCGGGCGAACCGAGCCCCGGGAAAGGAGGGGCTCAGGGCGAGGCGATCGAGGCGATGACGGCGATCACGACCATGATGCCGATGATCGTGCCGAACATCAGCAGCAGTTTCTTCTGGCCGTTCTGGGGATTCGGGTCAAGGACTGGCATGTGCCCAGTTTCTCATCTCAGCACTCGTCCTCGATCGTCCGGTCCCGGCCCGCCACCACGCCGAGCACGATCTGCGGCACCATCAGCCCGGCCATCAGTGTGATCGGCAGCTCCCAGCCGCCGCTGTGCTGGTAGAGCACGCCCACCAGCAGCGGTCCGGGGATCGAGAGCAGATAGCCGGTGCTCTGGGCGAACGCGGACAGCCGGACGACGCCGGGGCCGGTCCTGGCGCGCATGCCGATCATCGTGAGCGCGAGCGGGAAGGCGCAGTTCGAGATGCCCAGCAGCACCGCCCACACCCAGGCGCCGGCGGCGGGTGCGAGGAAGAGGCCCGCGTAGCCGGTCAGACCGCAGGCGCCGAGGGCGACGACGATCGGGCCCTGGTTCTTCATCCGGGTGGCCAGTCGCGGGATCACGAAGGCCAGCGGGACCCCCATCACCATCGTGACGGCGAGCAGCAGCCCCGCCGTACCGGCCGAGACCCCCGCGTCGCGGAAGATCTGCGGCATCCAGCCCATGGTGATGTAGGCGCCGGTGGCCTGGAGCCCGAAGAAGGCGCCGAGCGCCCACGCGGTGCGGCTGCGGACGATCCTCGGGGCCGGAGCGGCGGCCTGGGTCCGGGCCGGTGCGTGCTTCCGCTCCCCCGTCCCGCCGCCGGCCGCGTTCCCCGCCGTGGCGCTCCCCCGGTCTCGTACGAGCAGCACGGCCCAGGGCAGTACGGCGACGGCGGCGACGACGGCCCACAGACCGAGTCCCACGCGCCAACTGCCGCCCAGCGCGGCGGTCATGGGGACGGTCGCGGCGGCGGCCACGGCCGTGCCGGCGGACAGTGCCATCGAGTAGAGGCCGGTCATGGTGCCGACGCGGCCGGGGAAGTACCGCTTCACGATCACCGGCATCAGCACATTGCTGACGGCTATGCCCATCAGCGCGAGCGCGCTCGCCGCGAGGAAGGCGCCCGTGCCGCTGGTGAAGGGGCGGATCAGCAGACCGGCCGTGATCGCGGCCATGCCCGCGCAGACGACCGAGGCGGGCCCGAAGCGACGGGCCAGGCGCGGGGCCGTGACACCGAAGACGGCGAAACAGAGCGCCGGTACGGAGGTGAGGAGCCCGGCGACGCTGCCGCTCATCCGAAGCCCGGCGCTGACGTCTTCGAGCAGCGCGCCGAGGCTGGTGATGGCGGGCCGGAGGTTGACGGCGGCGAGGACGAGTCCCACGACGAGAAGCCGGGCCGCCCACCCGGTCGCCCCGTGGGACGGGGACGGTGCGGGAGAATCGGCGGGCGCGGGCGCGGCGTCCTCCCGGGGTGGCAGCGGGGTCGTGGTCTCGTCAAGCATGACGCCATCATAGAATCATGGGATGATTGGTTGTCCACCCCGAGGCAACCGGACCCCGTCGTCCCCGGCACCGAGAACCTGGAGCACCATGGCCCTGACCTCCCCCCGGCGATCCGCGCTCTCCGATCAGGTGATCACCGAGCTGCGGAACCAGATCACGTCGGGCGAATGGCCGGTGGGCTCCCGCATCCCGACCGAGCCCGAGCTGGTCGAGCAGCTGGGGGTGGCCCGTAACACCGTCCGCGAGGCGGTCCGCGCGCTGGCGCACAACGGGCTCCTGGACATCCGGCAGGGCTCGGGCACCTACGTCGTCGCCACCAGCGAGCTGGCGGGTGTGATGCACCGCAGGTTCGCCGACGCCGACGCCCGGCACATCGCGGAGGTGCGCTCCACCCTTGAGGCATCGGCCGCGCGACTGGCGGCGGAGCGGCGTACTGAGCGGGAGATGCGGCAGCTGGAGACACTGCTGGCACGGCGCGAGGAGGCGTGGGCGGGCGGGAATGCCGAGCTGTTCGTGGCCGCCGACGCGACCCTGCACCTCGCGGTGGTCTCGGCCTCGCACAACGAGGTGCTGACCGCGCTCTACGCGGACCTCAGCGAGCTGATGCGCGACGGGCTGCGCGCGGACGTGGGGCGTGAGCTCCGGCCGGCGTTCCATCTGGACCACGCGCGGCTGGTGGCGGCGATCAGGGCCGGGGACAAGGAGACGGCGGGCGCGGAGGCGGCGAGCCACGCGTTCACCTGCCTGCGCGAATCGGTCTGAGGCGCACCGTCCGCGCAACGGGCCGTGTACCGCCCGCCTACCGCTGTCCGGGAGGACGGGCTCAGGGGCCGACGCGCGCGTGGCTGACCCAGGCCGAGTCGACCTCCTTCCAGCAGCGCCCGGTGAGCAGGACGTGACGCGCTGGCCCGGCCTCGACGGGGGCGCCGTCGGAGTCGACGTCCCACCAGCGCGCGCACTCCACGTGCAGCTGGAGGCGGTCGGTGCCGGGGTACGGGTTGTGGCAGTGCGCGGTCACCGACGAGCCCTCGATCGCCGTACGGCAGGAGGCCCCGAACGGATCGCGCTGGCGCCCGTCACCCCGGCCGTGCCCCTCACGGCCCGCACGCCCGTCACGGCCGTCGCCGGCAGCCGCGGTCGCCGGCCCCGCGCCGGGCGCCTCCGCCACCGAGGCCTTCTTCACCGGGCGCGGCGGCGGGTCGTCCCGTACGAGGGCCGTGACGGCGAGACCCGCCACGATCAGCACCGCCACGGTCAGCGAGGCGGCCACCTTGCGCGCTCTGCGGTACACAGCGACACCTCCTCCGCGACCAGTCTGCGGGGAGTCGTCGCCGTTATCGACTCGGGTGACTACGGAGGGTGATGCTCGACGGCCCGCGACGCGAAGGAGCCGCGTGCCGCCCTCCGGCGGTCACGCGGCTCCCGGACAGGTCGCCGGGTCAGGCGCCCATCATGTGGACACCGCCGTCGACGTGGACGATCTCGCCCGTCGTCTTGGGGAAGAAGTCCGACAGCAGTCCGACGACGCCACGGCCCGTGGGCTCCGGGTCGGCCAGGTCCCAGCCGATGGGCGCGCGGTGGCTCCACACCTCGGCCAGGTCCTCGAAGCCCGGGATGGACTTGGCGGCCATCGACTTCAGGGGACCGGCCGAGACGAGGTTGCAGCGGATGTTCCGCGCGCCGAGGTCACGGGCCAGATAACGGTTGGTGGATTCGAGAGCCGCCTTGGCGACGCCCATCCAGTCGTACTTCGGCCAGGCGAACTGCGCGTCGAAGGTGAGCCCGACGACCGAGCCGCCCCGCTCCATCAGCGGCAGGCAGGCCGTGGTCAGCGACTTGAGCGAGTACGCCGAGACGTGCACCGCCGTGCTGACGTCCTCCCACTCCGCGTCCAGGAAGGTGAAGACGCCCTGCGGGCCGAAGGCGATCGAGTGCACGACACCGTCGAGGCTCGCGCCCTCGCCCTGGTGCTCACGGATCCGGTCGGCGAGGGAGTCCAGGTGCTCCTGGTTGGTGACGTCCACCTCGATGACGGGGGCGGGCTTGGGCAGCCGCTTCGCGATGCGCTCGACGAGCGAGAGACGCCCGAAGCCGGTGAGGATGACATCCGCGCCCTCTTCCTGCGCGATCTTGGCGGCGTGGAAGGCGATGGAGGAGTCGGTGAGGACACCGGTGATGAGGATGCGCTTGCCGGCGAGGATTCCACTCATGTGATCAGTGACCCATGCCCAATCCGCCGTCAACGGGAATGACGGCTCCAGTGATGTACGCGGCGTCGTCCGAGGCGAGGAAGCGGACCGCGGCCGCGATCTCCTCGGGCAGCGCGTAACGGCCGAGGGGGACATTGGCGACGATCTTCGCGCGCTGCTCGTCGGTGAGCACCTTGGTCATGTCGGTGTCGACGAAACCGGGGGCGACGACGTTGAACGTGATGTTGCGCGAGCCGAGTTCACGGGCGAGCGAGCGGGCGAAGCCGACGAGCCCCGCCTTGGACGCCGCGTAGTTCGCCTGGCCCGCCGACCCGAGGAGCCCGACCACGGAGGAGATGAGCACGACGCGTCCGCGCTTGGCGCGCAGCATGCCGCGGTTGGCGCGCTTGACGACCCGGAAGGTGCCGGTGAGGTTGGTCTCCAGGACCGAGGTGAAGTCGTCCTCGGACATCCGCATCAGCAACTGGTCCTTGGTGATACCGGCGTTGGCGACCAGCACCTCCACGGGGCCGTGCGTCTCCTCGATCTCCTTGTAGGCCTGCTCCACCTGCTCGGCGTCGGTGATGTCGCACCGGACGGCGAGGGCACCCGCCTCTGTCAGGGCCTCGGGCGGTTCGCCCGAGCGGTAGGTGATGGCGACCTTGTCGCCGTTGCCGACGAAGGCCAGGGCAATGGCGAGGCCGATGCCCCGGTTTCCTCCGGTGACGAGAACCGAGCGGCTCAACGGAGCACCTTTCGTAGCTGTCAGGTTCCTGGAGAACCTATCGGTCGATCCGCCGGTCCGTGGACTCGGGCATTGACAGGGCCTCGGGACGGTCACTGTGGGGTCTCTACATAAACGCGGCGAAATTCCCCTCCGTACCGCATGATTCACTGCGGACACCTTTACCGAGTCGTGTGAAAGGGAGGCCGACGTGCCCCATGAGGTGGATCAGTCGTTTCTGGCACTGCCGCTGAGGGCGCTCGCCGACGCGGCGCTCGCCAGGGCGCGTGCTCTCGGTGCCGATCACGCCGACTTCCGGTTCGAGCGGGTACGGAGCGCGGCGTGGCGGCTGCGGGACGCCAGGCCGGCCGGTTCGTCGGACTCGACCGACGTCGGGTTCGCGGTCCGGGTCGTGCACGGAGGTGCCTGGGGGTTCGCCTCCGGGGTCGATCTGACGATGGACGCAGCGGCTCGGGTCGCCGGACAGGCCGTGGCGATGGCCAAGTTGTCGGCGAAGGTGATCGCGGCGGCGGGTTCGGACGAGCGGGTGGAGCTGGCCGACGAGCCGGTGCACGCGGAGAAGACCTGGGTGTCGGCGTACGACATCGACCCGTTCGAGGTGCCGGACGAGGACAAGACCGGTCTCCTCGCGGAGTGGAGCGCGCGGCTGCTGCGCGGGGAGGGCGTCGCGCACGTGGACGCCTCACTGCTGACCGTCCACGAGAACAAGTTCTACGCGGACACGGCGGGCACCGTCACCACACAGCAGCGCGTCCGGCTGCACCCGCAGCTCTCGGCGGTCGCCGTGGACGGCGAGAGCGGCGAGTTCGACTCGATGCGCACGATCGCGCCCCCGGTCGGCCGGGGCTGGGAGTATCTGACCGGCACCGGCTGGGACTGGGACTCCGAGCTGGAGCGGATCCCGGCGCTGCTCGCCGAGAAGATGCGCGCGCCGAGCGTCGAGGCGGGGACGTACGACCTGGTCGTCGACCCGTCGAACCTCTGGCTGACGATCCACGAGTCGATCGGGCACGCGACGGAGCTGGACCGGGCGCTCGGTTACGAGGCGGCGTACGCGGGCACGTCCTTCGCGACCTTCGACCAACTGGGCAAGCTGGCGTACGGCTCGTCGATCATGAATGTGACGGGTGACCGGACGGCGGAGCACGGGCTCGCGACGATCGGCTACGACGACGAGGGCGTCGAGGCCCAGTCGTGGGACCTCGTCAAGGACGGCACGCTCGTGGGTTACCAGCTGGACCGGCGGATCGCGAAGCTGACGGGCTTCGACCGCTCCAACGGCTGCGCGTTCGGCGACTCCCCCGGCCATGTGCCGGTGCAGCGCATGGCGAACGTGTCGCTGAAGCCGGATCCGGGCGGGCTCGCCACGGAGGATCTGATCGGCGGTGTGGAGCGCGGGATCTATGTGGTCGGGGACCGCTCGTGGTCGATCGACATGCAGCGCTACAACTTCCAGTTCACCGGGCAGCGGTTCTTCCGGATCGAGAACGGCAAGCTGGCCGGGCAGTTGCGCGATGTCGCCTACCAGGCGACGACGACGGACTTCTGGGGCTCGATGGAGGCGGTCGGCGGACCGCAGACGTATGTGCTCGGCGGTGCCTTCAACTGCGGCAAGGCCCAGCCGGGCCAGGTGGCGGCGGTCTCCCACGGCTGCCCGTCGGCGCTGTTCCGCCGCGTGAACATCCTCAACACGACGCAGGAGGCCGGACGATGAGCACGAGCAGCAGCGGCAAGCCGCACGAGATCGTCGAGCGGGCCCTCGCCCTGTCGACCGCCGACGGCTGCGTGGTCATCGCCGAGGAGCGGTCGAGCGCCAATCTGCGCTGGGCGGGCAACGCGCTGACCACGAACGGCGTGACCCGGGGCCGTACGCTCACCGTCATCGCGACCGTGGACGGCAAGGAGGGCACCGCCTCCGGTGTGGTGTCCCGGTCCGCCGTCACCGCCGACGAGTTGGAGCCGCTGGTGCGCGCCGCCGAGACCGCCGCCCGTGGCGCGGGTCCGGCTGAGGACGCCGGGCCGCTCGTCGAGGCCGGGCCGGTGTCGGGGGACTTCACCGACGCGCCCGCCGAGACGACGTCCGCGGTCTTCGCGGACTTCGCGCCGGCGCTCGGCGAGTCCTTCGCGCGTGCCCGGTCCGGCGGCCGTGAGCTGTACGGCTTCGCGAACCACGAGTTCACGTCGACGTATCTCGGTACGTCCACGGGTGTACGGCTGCGCCACGACCAGCCCAACGGCACGCTGGAGCTGAACGCCAAGTCTCCCGACCGGTCGCGGTCGGCCTGGGCGGGGCGTGCGACGCGCGACTTCAAGGACGTCGATCCGGCGGCGCTCGACGCGGAGCTGGCGCGGCGCCTCGCGTGGGCGGAGCGCCGGATCGAGCTGCCCGCGGGCCGGTACGAGACGCTGCTGCCGCCCACCGCGGTGGCCGACCTGCTGATCTACCAGCTCTGGTCGTCGTCCGCGCGGGACGCCGCCGAGGGGCGGACGGTCTTCTCCAAGCCCGGCGGCGGCACCCGGGTCGGTGACACCCTGGCGAAACTGCCGCTGTCGCTGCGCAGCGACCCCGCCGAGCCGGGGCTGGAGTCCGCGCCGTTCGTGATCGCGCACTCCTCGGGCGACGACGCGTCGGTGTTCGACAACGGTCTGCCGCTCCGGGCGACCGACTGGATGCGTAACGGCAAGCTGGACCGGCTGATCACCACCCGGCACAGCGCGGAGCTGACCGGGCTGCCGCTGGCCCCTCCGGTGGACAACCTGGTCCTGGACGGCGGCGGTGGGCGTTCGCTGGAGGAGATGGTCGCCGGCACCTCGCGCGGGCTGCTGCTGACCTGCCTGTGGTACATCCGGGAGGTCGATCCGGCGACGCTGCTGCTGACGGGGCTGACCAGGGACGGTGTCTATCTCGTCGAGGACGGCGAGGTCGTCGGCGAGGTGAACAACTTCCGCTTCAACGAGTCACCGGTCGGTCTGCTGTCGCGGGCGTCGGAGGCGGGACGGACGGAGAGGACGCTGCCGCGTGAGTGGGGCGACTACTTCACGCGGGCCGCGATGCCCGCCCTGCGGGTGCCGGATTTCAATATGAGTTCGGTCAGCCAGGGCGTATAACCTCGGGGGCGTCCCGTCGTCACGACGCCGGGACGCCCCTGACCCATCGAAGGAGACGCGAGAAACGTGACGGACATCGTCGACGAGCTGCGGTGGCGCGGGCTGATCGCCCTGTCCACCGACGAGGACGCACTGCGCAAGGCGTTCGCGGACGGCCCCGTCACGTTCTATTGCGGCTTCGACCCGACCGCGCCGAGCCTGCATCTGGGGAATCTGGTCCAGATCCTCACCATGCGCCGGATCCAGCTGGCGGGGAACCGTCCGCTGGGTCTGGTGGGCGGGGCGACGGGGCTGATCGGCGACCCGAAGCCGAACTCGGAGCGGACGCTCAACGAGCCCGAGGTCGTCGGTGAGTGGGTGGGGCGGCTGCGCGGACAGATCGAGCGGTACCTGGACTTCGAGGGTCCGTACGCGGCGACCATGGTCAACAACCTGGACTGGACGTCGGGTCTGTCGGCGATCGGCTTCCTGCGGGACATCGGGAAGTACTTCCGGGTCAACAAGATGATCGCGAAGGAGGCGGTCGCGCGGCGGCTGAACTCGGACGCGGGCATCAGCTACACCGAGTTCAGCTACCAGATCCTCCAGGGCATGGACTTCCTGGAGCTGAACCGGCGCTACGGCTGCACGCTCCAGACCGGCGGCAGTGACCAGTGGGGCAATCTGACGGCGGGCACGGATCTGATCCACCGGGTCGAGCCAGGGGCGTCGGTGCACGCCCTGGCGACACCGCTGATCACCAAGGCCGACGGCACGAAGTTCGGGAAGACGGAGTCGGGCACGGTCTGGCTGGACGCCGAGCGGACGACACCGTACGCGTTCTACCAGTTCTGGCTGAACGCCGACGACCGGGACGTCTCCAAGTTCCTGCGGATCTTCAGCTTCAGGTCCCGTGCGGAGATCGAGGAGCTGGAGAGGCTGACCGAGGAGCGTCCGCAGGCCCGCGCGGCGCAGCGGGCGCTGGCCGAGGAGCTGACGACGCTGGTGCACGGCGCCGATCAGTGCGCCGGTGTGGTCGCGGCGTCGAAGGCGCTGTTCGGCCAGGGCGAGCTGACCGGGCTGGACGCGGCGACACTGGCGGCGGCCCTGTCCGAGGTGCCGCACGCGCGGGTGGCGGAGCTGGTGCCGGTGGTGGATCTGCTGACGGAGGTCGGGCTGGCGCCGAGCAGGTCGGCGGCGCGGCGGACGGTGAAGGAGGGCGGGGCCTACGTGAACAACGTGAAGGTCGCGGACTCCGAAGCCGTGCCGGACGCCGCGGAGTTGCTGCACGGGCGCTGGCTGGTGCTGCGCCGCGGCAAGAAGAACCTCGCCGCGGTCGAGGTCACGGCGGAGCAGGTCTCCTGACCGGACGGCGGACAGTCGGTCACGGCGGATGACAGTGGTGGGGGGGGGGGGGGGGGGGGGGGGGGGGGGGGGGGGGAGGGAGGGGGGGGGGGGGGGGGGGGGGGGGGGGGGGGGGGGGGGGGGGGGGGGGGGTAGTGCGTCCCCCCCCCCCCCCCCCCCCCCCCCCCCCCCCCCCCCCCCCCCCCCCCCCCCCCTTCCCTCCCCCCCCCCCCCCCCCCCCCCCCCCCCCCCCCCACTGTCCGGGCCCGCCGCCGGGCCCGGTGGTCATCTGGACGCTCTGGCCCGTCTCCTGCCGCCCCGGATCGACGACCAGAGCATGTCGCCCACCCCCACGACGACCACGGCCCCGATGAGCTGGAGCACGTGCCGTGTCCAGTCGATGCCCTTGGTGTCCGCGACCCCGAGCCAGCCCGCGGCCGCGTTGCCGAGGATGCTGCCCAGGATTCCGAACACGGTCGTCAGCCACAGCGGGATCTGCTGCTTGCCGGGGATGATGGCTTTGGCGATCAGCCCCAGGACCAGGCCCACGATGATTGCCCACAACCAGCTCATGGTCGCCTCCTCGTGCGGCGCACTCTGCGCATGTGGGCCAAGTCTGGGTGTGTCCGGCGTACGCCGCATGCGGAGCAGGGCCGTACGTGGCCCGGCGGGGAGGCGCTGCGCCGGCGGCGGGTGGTCCCCCCCTCTCGTGGGCGGCGCGCGGCGGGCGTACCGTTGTGCGAGTTCGGCAAGGGGAACGGTCGGCGAGGGAATCGGATGGTGGATCTGATGCGGAAGCAGCGCGGCGCCGAGGTCTTCCAGATCACGGGAGCGAGGCGGGGGCTCGACGAGGACGTGCGCGGCAGACAGCGGCGCTATGTCATCTCCATGCTGGTGCGCACTCTCGGGATCATCCTGGCCGTGGTGCTGTGGAACGTTGAGCGTTATGTGGCGATCGCGGGTCTGGTCCTGGGCATCCTGCTGCCCTATGTGGCTGTCGTGATCGCCAACGGGGGCCGCGAGAGGGCCCGTTCTCTGCCGTCGGCCCATCTCGATCCGGTGATCCGGCCGATGATCGCTCCGGCCCCCGCGGCGGGGGGAGCGGAATCCGGCGTGCGGTCCGCGGAGTACGAACACCCGGCTCCCCCGCGCGGTCACGCTTAAGCCGCGCGAAATCAAAGCTCAAGAAAAGCTCAGATCAATCATGAAGTTCCGGTGCACCTGAGGCCACTACCCGTGACATACTTTGTAGGCGCTCCGCATCCCCCGTCGGAGCGACGGACCGACGCCGGGCAGCTCCCCCCGTGGCTGCTCGGCGTCGCCCTTTTTGCGCGTTTTCTCCTGAGATCAGACTGTATGCCCCCGGGGTTCACCGGGCGCCGGCACACTCCGGTCACCGCTTACGCTTGAGGCCGTGGACCTCTTCGATTTCCCCGGCGCCGCCTCCGGCCCCGACGGGCCCGTCTGTTCGGCCAAGGGCTGCCGCACCGCCGCCGTGTGGGTGCTGGCCTGGAACAATCCCAAGCTGCACACGCCCGAGCGCCGTAAGACCTGGCTGGCCTGCGACGAGCACCGCGAACACCTCACGTCCTTCCTCGGTGTCCGCGGTTTCCTGAAGGACGTGGTCGCCCTGGCCGAGTGGGAGCGGGAGCGCTCAGCCGCCGATGGCTGACATGGGCCGGTCGGGCTGGAGGAACGTCGGGTCGTCCAGCCCGGAGCCCGCCTTCTTGCCCCACATCGCCAGCTTCCAGAGCGTCGCGACGGACTCGTCCGAGGCGTCCGAACGCAGGGCGGCGCGCAGATCGGTCTCCTCACGCGCGAACAGGCAGGTACGCACCTGACCGTCGGCGGTGAGCCGGGTGCGGTCGCACGCCGAGCAGAACGGGCGGGTGACGGAGGCGATGACGCCGACCCGGTGCGGACCCCCGTCCACGATCCAGCGCTCGGCGGGGGCCGATCCGCGCTCCTCGCCGCCCTCCTCGGTGAGCGTGAAGCGGGTGCCCAACGACTGGAGGATGTCGCCGGCGGTGATCATTCCGTCGCGCTTCCAGCCGTGCTGGGCGTCGAGCGGCATCTGCTCGATGAAGCGCAGCTCGTAGCCGTGCGCGACGGCCCAGGCGAGCAGCTCGGGGGCCTCGTCACCGTTGAGCCCCGGCATCAGGACGGTGTTGACCTTGACAGGGGTCAGCCCGGCCTCACGCGCGGCGGTCAGTCCGTCGAGCACGTCCTGGTGGCGGTCGCGCCTGGTGAGCGTCTTGAACACATCGCGCCGCAGGGTGTCGAGGGAGACGTTGACGCGATCGAGACCGGCGGCCTTGAGCGCGGCGGCCGTGCGCTTGAGCCCGATGCCGTTGGTCGTCAGCGACATCTTGGGGCGCGGGGTGAGCGCCGCGCAGCGGTCGACGATCCCGACGAGGCCGGGGCGCAGCAGCGGCTCACCGCCGGTGAACCGGACGTCGGTGACGCCGAGCCGGGTGACGGCGATACGGACGAGTCTGACGATCTCGTCGTCGGTGAGGAGATCGGGCTTCGCGAGCCACTGGAGGCCCTCCTCCGGCATGCAGTACGTACACCGGAGATTGCACTTGTCGGTGAGTGAGACTCGCAGATCGGTCGCCACACGGCCGTAGGTGTCGATGAGCACGGTGAGTCCCCTTCCCTCGTGATCCTGTTCCGAGCCTACGGCAGAGGGGTGACAGCGCCAGAGGGCCGATTGCGACGAGGAGCGGGGGGGGGGGGGGGGGGGGGGGGGGGGGGGGGGGGAGGGGGGGGGGGGGGAGGGAGGGGGGGGGGGGGGGGGGGGGGTGTTCTTTTTGGTG
>NZ_JBVJNN010000055.1:0-24728 GCF_055583685.1 Streptomyces sp. NPDC104581 | reverse complement strand
CCCTCACCCCCCCCCCCCCCCCCCCCCCCCCCCCCCCCCCCCCTCCCCCCCCCCCCCCCTCCCCCCCACCCCCCCCCGCGCCCCCCTCCCCCCCCCCCCCCCCCCCCCCCCCCCCCCCCCCACGCCGGAGGCACTCGCCGCGGTGAGGACGATCAGTGCGCTCCGGTGCCCGTGAGCGACTTGACCTCCAGTTCCGCGTACTTCTTGACGTCCGGCTCCTCCTTGGAGAGGAGCGATCCCAGCCAGCCGAGCAGGAAGCCCAGCGGGATCGAGATCAGGCCGGGGTTCTCCAGCGGGAAGAGCGCGAAGTCGACGTCGGGGAACATCGAGCTGGGCTTGCTGGAGACGACCGGGGAGAACAGCACCAGCAGGACGGACGAGGACAGACCGCCGTAGATGGACCAGAGCGCGCCCGTCGTCGTGAACCTCTTCCAGAAGAGGCTGTAGAGGAGGGTCGGCAGGTTGGCGGAGGCGGCGACCGCGAAGGCGAGGGCCACCAGACCGGCGACGTTCAGATCGCGGGCGAGGGCGCCGAGCGCGATGGAGACGATGCCGATGGCGACGGTCGCCCAGCGCGCGGCGCGCACCTCCTCCTTCTCGGTGGCCTTGCCGCGGCGGATGACGTTGGCGTAGATGTCGTGCGCGAACGACGACGAGGACGCCAGGGTCAGACCGGCCACCACCGCGAGGATGGTGGCGAAGGCGACCGCGGAGATGATGGCGAGCAGGATGGCGCCGCCGGTGGAGTCACCGCCGCCGCCGATCTCCATGGCGAGCAGTGGCGCGGCCGTGTTGCCGGCCGGGTTGGAATCGGTGATCTCCTTCGGGGTGAGCAGCGCGGCGGCGCCGAAGCCGAGGGCGATCGTCATCAGGTAGAAGCCGCCGATGATGCCGATGGCCCAGTTGACGGACTTACGGGCGGCCTTGGCCGTGGGCACGGTGTAGAAGCGGATCAGGATGTGCGGCAGACCGGCGGTGCCGAGGACGAGCGCGATGCCCAGGGAGATGAAGTCGAGCTTCGAGGTCTCCGTGAGGCCGTACTTGAGTCCGGGCTCCAGGAAGGCCGCGCCCTTGCCGCTGTTGGAGGCGGCGGATCCGAGCAGGTCGGAGACGTTGAAGTTGAACTTGAGCAGCACCAGGAAGGTGATGAGCAGGGTGCCCGCGATGAGCAGGACGGCCTTGACCATCTGGACCCAGGTGGTGCCCTTCATGCCGCCGATGGTGACGTACACGATCATCAGGATGCCGACCAGCGCGACGATCAGGATCTTGCCCGCGTCGCTGGTGATGCCGAGCAGCAGGGAGACGAGGACGCCCGCGCCGGCCATCTGGGCGAGCAGGTAGAAGATCGAGACGACGATGGTGGAGGCGCCGGCGGCCGTACGTACGGGGCGCTGGCGCATCCGGTAGGCGAGGACGTCACCCATCGTGTAGCGGCCGGAGTTGCGCAGTGGTTCGGCGACCAGCAGCAGTGCGACGAGCCAGGCGACGAGGAAGCCGATGGAGTAGAGGAAGCCGTCGTATCCGAACAGGGCGATGGCGCCGGCGATACCGAGGAAGGAGGCGGCCGACATGTAGTCGCCGGAGACCGCGAGTCCGTTCTGGAAGGCGGTGAACTGCCGTCCGCCCGCGTAGAAGTCGGCGGCGTTCTTGGTCTGCCGGCCGGCCCACACGGTGATGACGAGGGTCGCGATGACGAACAGGGCGAAGAGCGTGATGATCAGCGGCCGGTGCTCGCCGGCGTCGGAGTTGGCGAGGTGGATGCCCGCCGCCTCGGACAGCTGGATGGTCGGGCTCACAGGTCGGCCTCCATACGGGACTTGATCGCCGCGCCCTTGGGGTCGAGCTTCTGCGATGCGAACTTCGCGTAGAACCAGGCGATGAGGAAGGTGGTGACGAACTGGCCGAGGCCGAAGACGAAGGCGACGTTGATGTTGCCGAAGAGCTTGGTGCCCATGAAGCCGCCGGCGTAGTTGGACAGCAGGACGTACAGCAGGTACCAGGCGATGAAGGCAACGGTCAGGGGGAAGGCGAAAGAGCGGTACGTACGGCGCAGTTCACCGAATTCCGGGCTCTCCTGGACCTGGACGAACTGGGCTGTCGTGGGTTGGGCGGGGGTGCTGGTGTCCGAATCGCCCTTGGGCGGCGGTCCATCGGTAGCCACGGAATCTCCTCGTGACGCGAGTGCGGTAGGGGTGGTCGGTGCGGGCGCTGACTGGGGGTGTTGTTGTTCCACCCCCTGACAACGGCACGGAGAGCACGTCGAAGTGGTTCAACCCCGGCGATTTTCTGACCGAAATCATTGATGAGCAGGGATGATCAGCGATAGTTTCGCTCGTCATGTACCCGTCCGTGCGCAGCGTGCGCAGGGGCGGCCTCACGGATGATGTGGAGAACCCATGGCTCATCTGAGATCCGGACGGCGGCGCGCACTGGCTCTGCCCGTCGGTCTGGCGCTCATCGCCTCGCTCGGCTTCCTGCCGACAGGGGCGGCATCGGCGGCGCCCGTCGATGACACCACGGCCGCTGTCTCGACGGACGGTCCGAAGCTGTCGTACGTCGTGAACACCAGCGGTGGCCACTCCACCGTCAAGTCGGTGAAGAAGGCCATCGAGAAGGCCGGCGGGACCGTGGTGATCGCCTATGACCAGATAGGTGTCATCGTCGTCCACTCGCAGAACCCGGAGTTCGGGAAGACGATCCGCAAGGTGCGGGGAGTCGCTTCGGCGGGAGCCACCCGCACGAAGCCGCTGGCGGCCCAGACCACCACGGACATCGGGGCCGAGCAGCCGCTGTCCGCCAAGGAGGCGAAGGCCGCCGAGGCGAAGGCGACCGCGGACCAGGACGCGCTGGAGCCCCTTCAGTGGGCCCTGCCGGCCATCAAGGCCGACAAGGCCCACCAGAAGTCGCTCGGCAGCAGCAAGGTCACGGTCGGTGTGATCGACACGGGTGTCGACGACACCCACCCCGATCTCGCGCCGAACTTCGACCGCCGCGCCTCGGTCAGCTGTGTGGGCGGTACGCCCGACACGGCGGACGGCGCCTGGCGTCCCGGCGCCGGGGAGAGCAGCCACGGCACGCACGTCGCGGGCACGATCGCCGCGGCCAAGAACGGCACCGGTGTCACCGGCGTCGCTCCGGGCGTGAAGGTCTCCGGCATCAAGGTGTCGCAGCCTGACGGCTTCTTCTACACCGAGGCGGTCGTCTGCGGCTTCGTCTGGGCCGCCGAGCACGGCGTCGATGTGACGAACAACAGCTATTACACCGACCCGTGGCTGTTCAACTGCGAGGACGACCCGGACCAGAAGGCACTGGCCGACGCCGTCACGCGGGCGACGCGGTACGCCGAGGGCAAGGGCGTCGTGAACGTCGCCGCCGCCGGCAACTCCGACATGGATCTGGCCGCCGACGAACTGACGGACACCTCCAGCCCGAACGACACCACTCCTGTCGAGCGGGTGATCGACCCCGAGGAGTGCCTGGACATACCGACCCAGGTGCCCGGTGTCGTCACGGTCGCCGCGACCGGTGCGAAGAACCTGAAGGCGTCGTACTCCAACTACGGTCTCCGGGTCATCGACGTCGCCGCTCCCGGCGGCGACCTGACGGCGTACCAGCCGCCGGAGGCGCCCGCGGTCAACGGCCTGATCCTGAGCACGCTGCCCGGTGGTGGCTTCGGCTACAGCGGCGGTACGTCGATGGCTTCGCCGCACGTGGCGGGTGTCGCGGCGCTGATCAAGTCGAAGCACCCGTACGCCTCGCCGTGGCTGGTGAAGACGTTGCTGAGCGCCCAGGCCGACGCGACGTCCTGCACCAACCCGTACGACATCGACGGTGACGGCACCGTCGACGCCGTCTGCGAGGGCGGCAAGAACAAGAACGGCTTCTACGGAGCCGGTGTGGTCGACGCGCTGGACGCCGTCCGCTGGTGACGGCGTTCGTGTGAGTCGGTGAGTCGGTGAGTCGTTGAGTGGGTGGGCGGGCCGTCCGGACGGGCGGCCCGCCCACTCGCGTCCGGGGCCGGGCCGCTCAGCTCCGCGGACCCGCCCAGGTCCGGGGCCGGGCCGTGAGGATGCCGGCCGTCAGCAGGCTCTGCGCCCCGATGTAGGTCAGCATGATCCACAGATCCGCGGCCGGCGGCCGGGGCCACTCGGCGATACCGGCGGCGATGAGCGTGTCGGAGAGCAGGAACAGCGCGCCGCCCGCGCCGGCGAGGACGCCGAGTCCGCTCGCCCGGTAGGCCATGGCGGCCAGCAGGAGGCTGTACACGGCCACGGGGACGCGCAGTCCGGCCGGGAGTCCGGGCCACAGCAGCGCGAGCGTCACAGCGAGCAGCAGCGCGTATCCCACGGCGAGGTCGACACGGGTGCGGCGGCGGCCGGAGAGCGCCAGGTAGCAGAGGTGGCCGGCGGCGAAGCAGCCCATGCCGGCGAGAAACGCGCCGTCGTCCGACGAGAGCAGGAAGACGTCACCGCCCCACCCGAGGAGGAGCGCGGCGACGAGCGCCCGGGGCCCGCGCCGGGCGGCCACGTAGCCGGCGAGCAGCGGCATCAGCAGTGGTTTGGCGAGGAGCTGACCGGTGCGGGAGTCCGCGGCGACGGCCACCAGTTCGGCGAGCGCGGCGACGGCGAAGGCCACCAGGAGCGCCTTGGCGAGCCGCCCGCCCGCGCGTCCGCCCAGAGGCCCGCCGGTCGGGTCGCACGCCCCGCCGGTCACCGGTCCCGCCACCCGTCCGGTCACTCGGGCTGCCAGCCCGGTCCGCGGAAGACCCGTCCGGCCCGTTCGCGCCAGTCGCGTGCCGCGCGTACGTCGCGTGCGATGGCCGCGTACTCGTGGGTGGCGACCCGCAGCGGGTTGTAGGTCTCTATGTTCTTCGTGAGCCCGAAGACCGGCCGCACGGTCTCCGCCGCGAAGGAGCCGAAGAGACGGTCCCAGACGATCAGGATCCCGCCGAAGTTCCGGTCCAGATAGCCGCCTTGGGAGGCGTGGTGCACCCGGTGGTGGGAGGGCGTGTTCAGTACGTACTCGAAGGGCCGGGGCAGCTTGTCGATCCGTTCGGTGTGCACCCAGAACTGGTAGACGAGATTGGCCGACGAGCAGAAGGCGAGCGCCGCCGGGTGCACCCCGAGCAGGATGAACGGGAGGTAGAACGGCCAGACGGTGAGCGAGGTCCAGGGCTGGCGCAGCGCGGTGCTGAGGTTGAACTTCCGGCTGGAGTGGTGCACCACGTGGCAGGCCCACAGGATCCGCACGACATGGTGGCCGCGGTGGGACCAGTAATAGAGGAAGTCCTGCGCGAGCAGCATCAGGGGGATCGTCCACCACAGGACGGGGACGCGCAGCGGCGTCAACTCGTAGGCCGCCGTGTAGATCGCCACGACGGGGATCTTCCACAGGAGGTCGAAGCCGAGGCTGCCGAGGCCCATGGAGAGGCTGGTGGCGGCGTCCTTGCCGGAGTACCCGGCGGCGTCCTCGTCGGGATGCAGCCGGTAGCTCACCACTTCGACCAGGGTGAGCAGGACGAACGCGGGGATCGACCAGAGCACGACATCGGGCAGGTTCGGCGGCATGTCAGCACCGTAGGGCCGGGTGCGCGGCGCGGGCTAGATGTTGTTACCGACAAGTATATGAGACATCCTGTCAGCGGAATTTGGTGACTTCCACCAAGGAGGGGTCCGGACGGTCCGTCAACGGCCGCGGCCCGCAGGTGAGTCGGGCCGGGCACGGGCGCGTCACGGAGTGTCAGTCGCGGCCCGTATTGTCTGTGACCATGCTCGACGACCCCGCGACTTCAGCGATGTGGCCGGCCGCGTACCCCCGGGGATACGCGGTCGTCGACGTGGAGACCACCGGACTCGCCCGTGACGACCGGATAGTCTCCGCCGCCGTGTACCGGCTGGACGCGCTGGGCGATGTCGAGGACCACTGGTACACGCTGGTCAACCCCGAGCGGGACCCGGGACCGGTCTGGATCCACGGGCTGACGAACGAAGTGCTGGCGGGCGCACCGCTGTTCAGGGATGTCGAGCGGGAGCTCTCCGAGCGGCTCGCGGACCGGGTGCTCGTCGCGCACAACGCGTTCTTCGACTGGTCGATGATCTCGCGGGAGTACGCCCGCGCGAGGGCGACCGCGCCCACGCGGCAGCGGCTGTGCACGATCGCGCTCGCCAAGGAGCTCCGGCTGCCGCTGCCCAACCACAAGTTGGCCACCCTCGCCGAGCACTTCGGTGTCGCGCAGCAGCGCGCCCACCACGCGCTGGACGACGCGCGGGTGCTCGCGGAGGCGTTCCGGCCGAGTCTGCACGCGGCGGCGCGCGACGGGGTGCGGCTGCCGCTGCTCGAATGCCGCCCGCTCACGGAGTGGTCGGACAGTCCGGCGGCGCCGCTGATCGGCCATCAGCCGACGTACCGTCCGGCGACCTGGCGGCCGTCGCGCCGGCTCCCGCCCTGCCCGTATCCGAACCCAGGGCGGTACGAGAGCGACAAGCCGCTGGCGCAGGGGATGCGGGTGGCCTTCTCGGGTGACACGTCGGTCGACCGTGAGCTGCTGGAGGACCGTGCCATCGAGGCGGGGCTGCACGTGGCCACCAGCGTCTCCCGGAAGACGAGCCTGCTCGTGACGAACGACCCCGGGTCGGCGACGTCGAAGACGGTGAAGGCGGCGGAGTACGGCACGCCGGTCGTCGACGAGGCGGCCTTCACCCACCTGCTGCGCGACGTGGCGCCCGCGCCCGGCGCCGTCCCCGCGCCCGGTACGGTCCCCGCCCCCGTACCGGAGCAGTCCCCGTCCCCGGCAGACGGGTGATTGCGCCGCGACTCGCCTGCCGTCCGCTCGCACACCACGCCACCGCGTCACACGCTGTGGCGCATGGCACGTTGCGAAGTATGCGGAAATGAGTACGGCATGTCGTTCGAGGTGCACGCGCAGGGCGCCGTGCACGTCTTCGACTGTTTCTCCTGCGCCATCCACCGCATGGCGCCCGTCTGTGAACACTGCCGGGTCCAGATCATCGGCCAGGGCGTCGAGGTCGAGGGCCAGTGGTTCTGCGGGGCGCACTGCGCCCGCGCCGAGGGGAGGACGGGCATCGTCGACCGGGTCTGAGGTCCGGCGGCGGGCCGGGTCGCGGGCCGGACCCGCCGCCGGGGGCTTCACGGGCGCCGGGTACCGTCGAGGCGTGTACCGCTTCCTCCTGTCGCGGCAGTGGGTGACCCTCACCCTGTTCGCCCTCGTGCTCATCCCCGTGATGATCGAGCTGGGTTTCTGGCAGTTCCACCGTCATGAACACCGGGTGGCGCAGAACACCCTGATCGCCGACAACCTCAAGGCGAAGCCGGTCCCGGTCACCGACCTCACGTCCCCCGGCCACAGCGTGCCGCGCGCCGACTACTGGCGGCAGGTGAAGGCCACCGGCACCTTCGACACGGCGCACGAGGTCGTCGTACGGCGCCGGACCAACAGCGACGACAAGGTCGGCTTCCATGTGCTGACCCCGCTCGTGCTCGGCGACGGGCGCGCCGTCCTCGTCAACCGCGGCTGGATCCCCTTCGCCGAGGACCAGCGGTCCTTCCCCGACATCCCGGCGGCGCCCGGGGGCGAGGTCACGGTCACCGGCCGGCTCAAGGCCGACGAGACGACCGGCAGCAGCGGCATCAAGGAACTGAGCGACCTGCCGGACCGCCAGATCATGCTGATCAACAGTGAGCGGCAGGCCCGGTCGCTCGGCCGGACCGTCCTCGGCGGCTACATCGAGCAGACGGCCCCGGCCGCGCCCGGCGACAGCCCCCAGCAGATCCCGGAGCCCGACTCCGGCTCCATCGGCGCCCACATGGCGTACGCCGTGCAGTGGTGGCTGTTCACCGCCGGCGTGCCGGTCGGCTGGGTCATCCTCGTACGGCGCGAATTGCGCGACCGCGCGGCGACCGCCGCCCGGGGCACACCCGAGCGCGAGACCGCCGCCGCATAACCCGCCTGTCCTGCGGGAACAGGGCAGAGGTGACCCAACGCATCGAGGACTACGCCCTCATCGGCGACTTGCAGACCGCGGCCCTCGTCGGCATGAACGGCTCCATCGACTGGCTGTGCCTGCCACGCTTCGACTCCGCCGCCTGCTTCGCGTCCCTGCTCGGCAACAAGGAGAACGGCCACTGGCTGCTCGCCCCCCGTGGCGCCAACCGCTGCACCAGCAGGCGGTACGCGGGCGACTCACTGGTGCTGGAGACCCTCTGGGAGACCAGGAGCGGCACGGTGAAGGTCACCGACTTCATGCCGCAGCGCGATGTCGCGCCGGATGTCGTACGGATCGTGGAGGGCGTCAGCGGCACGGTGGAGATGAGCTCCACCCTGCGGCTGCGCTTCGACTACGGCTCGATCGTGCCGTGGATGCGCAGGACCGACGGCCAGCGCGTCGCCGTCGCCGGACCCGACTCGGTCTGGCTGCGGACCGTCTCGCGGGCGCGGCCCGTCGGCGGTGAACCGGCCCCGGACGAGAAGCCGGTGGTCAAGACCTGGGGCCAGGAGTTCAGCACCTGCTCGTCGTTCGATGTCGGCGCCGGGGAGAAGGTCGCCTTCGTCCTCACCTGGCACCCCTCGCACCTGCCGCGCCCCGATCTGATCGACCCCTTCGAGGCCCTGGAGCACAGCAAGGAGGACTGGGCGGAGTGGGCGGCGCGCTGTACGTACGAAGGGCCGTACCGCGAGGCGGTCCTGCGTTCGCTGCTCACGCTCAAGGCGCTCATCTACGCGCCGACCGGCGGCATCGTGGCGGCCCCCACGACCTCCCTCCCCGAGGAGCTGGGCGGCGTACGGAACTGGGACTACCGCTACTGCTGGCTCCGCGACTCGGCCCTCGTCCTGAACGCCCTGCTGTCCGTGGGCTACGCGGACGAGGCCGAGGCATGGCGCGACTGGCTGCTGCGCGCGGTCGCCGGCGACCCCTCCGACCTCCAGATCATGTACGGCGTCGGCGGCGAACGGCGGCTGCCCGAGTCGGAGCTGCCCTGGCTGAACGGGTACGCGGGGTCCCGCCCGGTCCGGGTCGGGAACGAGGCGGTCGAACAGCTCCAGCTCGACGTGTACGGCGAGGTGATCGACTCCCTGCACGTGGCACGCGGCGTCGGCGTCACCGACCGCCCGGACGCGTGGGACCTCCAGCTCGCCCTGCTCGGCTTCCTGGAGTCGAAGTGGCGCGAGCCGGACGAGGGGCTGTGGGAAGTGCGCGGTCCCCGGCGGCACTTCACCCACTCCAAGGTGATGGCGTGGGTCGCCGCCGACCGCGCGGTGAAGACGCTGGAGGCCGATCCGTCGCTGCGGGGAGATGTGAACCGGTGGCGGACGATGCGCGACGAGGTGCACCGGGATGTGTGCGAGAAGGGCTTCGACCCGGTCCGTAACACCTTCACGCAGGCGTACGGCTCCCAGGGGCTGGACGCGGCGACGCTCCTGATCCCCCGCTTCGGCTTCCTGCCGCCGGACGATCCGCGGGTCGTGGGCACGGTCGACGCGGTACGGGCCGAGCTGGGCAAGGAGGGTCTGGTCCGCCGCTACAACACGGAGGGGACCTCGGTCGACGGACTGCCGGGCGACGAAGGAACGTTTCTCGTCTGCTCGTTCTGGCTGGCCGACGCACTGCTGATGACCGGCCGCGAGAAGGAGGCGACGGAACTCTTCGAGCGCCTTCTCGCCCTGCGCAACGACGTCGGTCTGCTCGCCGAGGAGTACGACCCGGGGCTCGGGCGGCAACTGGGCAACTTCCCGCAGGCGTTCAGTCATATCGGTCTCGTGGGGACGGCCCTCGCCCTGGCCGAGAGGGACCAGGCAGGATAGGGGGCATGGATCTTGGGCTGAAGGACCGTGTCTACGTCGTCACCGGCGCCTCCCGGGGGCTGGGACGCGCGTCCGCGGAGGCGCTTGCGGCGGACGGCGCGAAGGTGGTCGTCACCGGGCGCGACGAGCGGTCCGTCACCGGCGCGGCGGCCTCGATCGGCCCCAACGCGTTCGGTGTCGCGGCGGACAACGCCGATCCCGCTGTCGCGGACCGGCTGATAGCCGTGGCGCGTGAGCGGTTCGGCGGCTTCGACGGGATGCTCATCAGCGTCGGCGGCCCGCCGCCGGGGTTCGCCGCGGACAGCACGGACGAGCGGT
The DNA here is from genome assembly GCF_055583685.1 of Streptomyces sp. NPDC104581. Classification (NCBI taxonomy): domain Bacteria; kingdom Bacillati; phylum Actinomycetota; class Actinomycetes; order Kitasatosporales; family Streptomycetaceae; genus Streptomyces; species Streptomyces sp. NPDC104581. Next base: position 14,587 of record NZ_JBVJNN010000055.1, on the reverse strand, counting down.
GGCGGTCCGCGTTCGACTCGGTATTCCTGGGCGCGGTACGGCTGGCGCGCACGGCTGCGGCGGAGCTGGGTGAGGGCGGGGTGATAGGTCTCGTCCTCTCCGGCTCGGTCCACGAGCCGATCCGCGGCCTCACGATCTCCAACGGTCTGCGGCCGGGCCTCGCGGGCTTCGCGAAGTCACTCGCGGACGAGGTGGGTCCGCGCGGCATCCGGGTGATCGGCCTGCTGCCGGCCCGGATCGACACGGACCGCGTACGCGAGCTGGACGCGCTCTCCGACGACCCGGCGGCGGCGCGCGCGGGCCACGAGTCCCGTATACCGCTGCGCCGCTACGGCACACCGGAGGAGTTCGGCCGCACGGCGGCGTTCATGCTCTCCCCGGCGGCGTCCTATCTGACGGGCCTGATGCTCCCGATCGACGGCGGCAGCCGCCACGGCTACTGACGACCGGGGAGCGGGGGCGGTCACCCACCGGCCACGGCCGGCGCCATCGCGCCCCGCCGAGCGACAGAGGAGCGGGCGCCGGGCGATTGAGGAGCGGGGTGCCGGGCGGCGCCCCGGTCAGGTCACCCGCTGCGCGCGGTGCTTGGCCGCCCGCAGCCTCGCCTCCGCCGGCAGCGCCGCCAGCCCCGCCGAGTCCCGCGCCTGCCCCACCGCATCCCGCGTGAGCCCCTCCAGCGCCTCCCCCGGCGCCGCGTGCGGCTCCAGCAGCAACCGCACCCGCGCCTCCGGCGCGCTCCGCCGCCCGGTCAGCCGGACCCGCGCCCGCGAGACACCGTCCAGCGACTCCGCCTCGCTCTCCAGGACGTTCTCCAGCGCCCGCCCCCTCAGCAGCGCGCCCTCCCCGTCGCCGCTGTCGACCAGCACCTCAGCCAGCCGGGCGCGCCTCAGCTGGGACAGCAGCCACCACAGCGTCAGCAGCACCAGGACCGCGAGCACCGCGATGACCACCGGCCACCACCAGCCCTGAGCGCTCCAGCGGTCCCGGTCGGCGTCGCTCAGCAGCACGTCCTTCTTGCCGGTGTACGGCCACCAGGACGGGACGGACGCGCCCAGCCCCGTCGCGAGCACCGCGCCGCCCACGCACAGCAGCACCAGCCCGACGAGGCCCAGCAGGACACGGTTGACGACCCTGAGCATCCCGTCACCCCTTCTTCGTCGGCCGGCGGACATGCACGGAGAGCGCGGGCGGCTTGGCCAGGCCCAGATCGGCGATGCCGGCGGCCAGCGCGGTGTCCAGATCGGCGCGTACGTCGTCGAGTTCGCGGAAGTGGGACACGGCCCGGACCCGGACCCTGCCCCGGCGCGCCCGGACCCGGACGGACCGCACTCCGGAGACCTCCAGCGCACGGTCGCGCAGGGTCAGCGCCGCCGCCTCCCGGTCGAGCCCCGCCCGTACCCGCGTCGGACCGTGCCGCATCGGCAGCACCTGGCGCAGCCCCGGCGTGAGGGCGAGAACGACGAGCCACACGCCCACGAGCGCCGCGACACCCGAGCCCACCAGGACCCAGGTGTTGTCCAGCGGCTCGGTGGCGAGCCGGTCGGCCAGCCACCGGCGCCAGTACATGGCCGGGTGATCGGCCCGTACCGCCGCGACGTCGTAGAGCAGCAGCGCCGATGCGCCGAGCAGTACGGCCGCGACCACCGCGGCCGGGATCCGGCGCCAGGACCAGAAGCGGCGCGCCTTGCCGTCCCCGTCGTCCCGTTCCAGCGTGGGCCGCGGTTCGTACCGGGCGGCGGAGGCGGACTGGTCCAGTTCGAGCAGGTCCGCGCGGACGGCCCCCTGCGCCTCGGACGGCTCAGGCGTACGTTCGGTCCCCTCACCCGCCGGTTCGCTCATCGGATCCTCCCCTGCGCCGCGCGCGACTGGGCGGAGTGGAGCCGTTCGACCATGACGACCACTTCCGGCACCTCCATCCCCGCCAGATCACTTACCCGCCGGGTGACCCGGCGACGCACCGCGCCGCACCGGGCGCCGATGTCGCAGGGGTAGTCCAGCTCGACCCCGATGCGCACGCGCGCCACGTCGTGGTGGACCAGCACGCTGGCGTGCGGCGGCTCGCCCCCCTCCGGTACGCCGTGCAGGGCCTCCCGCGCCGCCTGCGCGGCGATCTTCGCGACGACACGGTCGGCGATCGTGGTCGCCCCTCGCTCAGCGGCCGCCACCCGCTCACCGGCCACGGACCGTCACCGCCGGCGTTCGTCGCGCTCGCGGCCACGGAAGAAGTCGCCGGGTTCCAGATCGCCGTCGAGGAACCTGCCGGCCACGAATCCCACCGCGCCCAACGCGGCCACCAGCAGAAAGGCTCCGAAACCGCCGAAGAATCCGGCGAACGCCAGGGCCATACCGGCCAACAGGCCGACCACCGCCATGCTCATCGAGTCACTCCTCATCGGTCTCGCGGATCCGGCCGTTACTGGAGCCGTGACTCCTGCTCGTCGTCCTCTTCGTCGGGCAGCTTCACATCGCTGACGGCGATGTTGACCTCGACGACCTCCAGACCAGTCATCCGTTCGACGGCGGAGATCACGTTCTCCCGTACGTCGCGGGCGACATCGGCGATCGACACGCCGTAGTCGACGACGATCTCCAGGTCCAGGGCGGTCTGTACCTCGCCCACCTCGGCCTTCACACCGCGCGAGACGGACTTCGTACCGCCGGGCACCCGGTCGCGCACGGCGCCGAAGGTGCGGGACATACCGCTGCCCATCGCGTGGACGCCGAGCACGTCACGCGCGGCGAGGCCGGCGATCTTCTCCACCACTCCGTCGGCGATGGTGGTCCGCCCGCGGACGGACGGGTCGCCACCGCCCCTCCTGCCTGCGGAGGGCTTCCGCTGGTCCTCGCTGGACGACGACTTGGCCGATGGCTCGGACTGGTTGCGCTGCGTGGTCTCGGTCATGGCGATTCGCCCCTTTCCGGGCGCCGGTGAACTCGTTGCCCACATTAAGGCGACTTGCCGGGTCTCGCGCCGGGAATGCGGCAGTCTGGGGCCATGACGACTGGTCACGGTGGGAACGGTGCGGACGGTTGGAGCGCGGCGGTGCACGAACGGCTCGGCCTCGGCCGGCTGCTCCCGCTGGGCGACACGAAGGACGGGGTGTGGCTGGCCGAACGGGCGGCGGCGAGCGCGCTGCGGGGTACGGCGTCGGAAGTCCCCGGCACCGCGCTGGGCCGGCTGAGGCTCTCTCCGACCGACCCCGGATCGGCGGACAGGCCCGCCGTGAAGCCGCCGCCCAGCGCGCTGCCGCCGGGGGCGCTCCGTATCGAGGCGGACTTCGCGACGGTCCCGGGCAAGCCCCTGCCGGACGTGGCGGAGCGGCTGCGCGGGGCCCTGTACCGGCACGCGGTGGAGCGGCTGGGGCTGTGGGTGACGGAGGTGGATCTGCGGGTGACGGCGCTGCTGGAGGAGCCGGGCGCGGACTCCTCGGGAGCCGCTGGGCCGGACGGGGCAATCCCGGTCGTTCCCAGGGGTACGGCGGCGGTGGTCGCGGCGAACGTCCCCGGTGTCGCCCATCTGTCCGCGGCGCTCGGCACGCCGGTGCTCGTCACCAGGGGACATGTCCGCGTCGAACTGGCTACGGCGGCCGGCCACCGTCCGCCGGAGGTGGCCCGTGCGGTGCGGCGGCAGGTCTCGGCCGCACTGCCGAGCCATCCGACGGTGGCTGTCCTGATCACGTCGGTGGACGTCCCCCGGACGGGCCCGAAGTCCCCGCCCGGGGAGTGAGTACGTTCCGCTGACGGTGCCGACGGTCAGAGCGCCTGCGCGCCACTGCCGCCCATCGGCGCGCTGAGGGTGCCGACCGTCCCGGCGCCGGTGGCGTTGTCCGCCGTACCGGTGCCGGTGCTCGTGCCGGTGCCGGTGTTGGCCGTCCCGGTGGCGGTCGTCCCGGTACCGGTACTGGCGGTGGTGGTACCGGTGTCGGTGGCGGTGGTGGTGTCGGTGGCGGTGTCGGTGGCGGTGTCGGTCGTACCGGTAGGCGTGTTGGTGTTGGCCGTCCCGGTACCGGTACCGGTGGTGGTCGTGCCCGTCGGAGCGGTGTCGGTGGTGACCGTGCCCGTGGGGGCATCCGTCGTGCCGGTAACGGTGGTGGCGGTGTCGGCCGTCCCGTTACCAGTGCCGGTGGTGGCGGTGCCCGTGCCGACCACCGTCGTACCCGTGGCGGTGTCCGTCGTACCGGTGGCGTTACCGGTGCCGTCGGCCGTCCCGGTACCAGTGCCGGTGGTGGCGGTACCGGTACCGGTACCGGTGTCCGTGGCCCCGCTGTTCGTCACGGTGCCGGAGAGGATCGACACGACGCCGCTGCCGAAGCTGAGCATGCCGCCTCCCCCGACGACCGCGGAGTTGTTCGTGAACTGGCTGCCGGTGATCCGGGTGCTGCTGCCGCCGAGGGTCGCGATGGCGCCGCCCTCGTGGGCGGTGTTGCCGGTCAGGACGCTGTTGTTGACGCTCAGGACACGGTTCGCGTTGACGAGGACGGCGCCGCCGTCCTCGGTACCGAGGGCCGTAGGGTCGCCGTTGCGCAAGGTGACTTTGTTGAGGGTGAGTTCACCCCTGGCGCCACCGACCTCGAAGATGCGGAACTTCGGAGTTCCGGGCGCGGTGGCGCGTTCGATCACCGAGTTGCTGCCGTTGATGGTGACGGCCTCGGTGATCACCGGCAGCCCGTTCGGCCCGCTGCCGCCGGCCGCGGGTGCGACTGTGTCGAGGGAGTAGACACAGTTCGGGGCCAGGTCGACCGTGCCGCCGCCGGCCAGATTGGCGGCGTCGATGGCGGCCACGAGCGCCGCCTTGTCGCAGGTGATCGACGCGGCGTAGGCCGGCGCGGGGACGGCGGCCAGCCCGAGGGCCAGCCCGGCGGTGGCGAGCACGCCGACCGCCTTGGAGGAGGGTGGGAATCGCACTGCGGACTCCTTACGACCGTGGGGGAGCCCCGTTGGATCCCCCGCTGGGTCAGGAACCGGACCGCATGAGACCCGGCCACGGCCCACCCGATGCGCGAGGGGTCTGTCTCCCGGTCACTGGCCCTGATGCGATGTGTTTATCCGATCGCAACTGCCGACCGCCGGTACCGCGCAGGGCCGAGCCCGCCATTCACCCCGGCGGCCCTCCGACGAACCGCGTCATCCGTCGATGCCCCGACGCCCCCGTCCCCGCGCGCGCCCGGACGCTCCCTGGGCCGTGTCTGACAAATGGCGCCGTCCGCCCGCGGGCCAGGCGGGATTTGTCAGACACCGCCTAGTCCCCCAGGCCCGCCAGGTCCCGCAGACGGCGGGCCTGGGCCGCGCGCTCGGCGGCGCGCTGTTCGTCGTACGTACGCGAGGACGCACCCAGCAGCAGGGCCTTCGTCTCGACCGTCGCGTCGCGCGGCGCGGCCAGGATCGCCGCGGTCAGGTCCCCCACCGTCGCGTCGAGTTCGGCCGGCGGCACCACAAGATTGGCGAGCCCGGTCCGCTCGGCCTCGTCGGCCTGCACGAAGCGGCCCGTCGCGCAGATCTCCAGCGCGCGGGCATAACCGACGATCTCCACGAGGGGGTGGGTACCGGCGAGGTCGGGGACCAGCCCGAGGGCGGTCTCGCGCATGGCGAACTGCACGTCCGACGCGACGACCCGCAGGTCGCAGCCCAGGGCGAGCTGGAATCCGGCGCCGATGGCGTGCCCCTGGACGGCGGCGATCGACACGATGTCGCTCCGGCGCCACCAGGTGAAGGCGGACTGGTACTCGGCGATGACCGCGTCGAGGTCCGTGTCGGAGAGGCGTGCCAGCTCCGGGAAGGAGGGTTCACCGTCGAAGCCCTCAGGGCTGAACGCCTGCCGGTCGAGGCCCGCGGAGAAGGACTTCCCCTCGCCGCGCAGCACCACGACCCGCACGCTGCCCGGCAGTGACTGCCCGGCTTCCGTCAACGCCCGCCACAGAGCGGGAGACTGAGCGTTGCGCTTGGCCGGGTTGGTCAGGGTCACCGTGGCAACCGCGTCCTCGACGGTGAGCCGTACGCCGTCCTTGTCGAGCACGTGATCGAGCGAAGTCATGGGGCGCCTCCGGTTCGGTGCAGTCAGCACGTCTGGCTAAGTGACTGCACAGTAACCACCCGGTCGACCGCGACGACCGGCCGGGTGGTCACCGGCGGAACCGGTGGCCGGAGAAGCTGAACGCGGTCGTCAGGCCGTGGCCTTCTTGCCGCGCGTCGCTCCGCCGCGTCCCCGGAGCGTGACTCCGGACTCGCTGAGCATCCGGTGGACGAATCCGTAGGACCGGCCCGTTTCCTCGGCCAGCGCGCGGATACTCGCACCGGAGTCGTACTTCTTCTTCAGGTCTGCCGCGAGCTTGTCGCGCGCGGGGCCGGTTACCCGGCTGCCCTTCTTCAGAGTCTCGGCCACCCGTGCCTCCTCAGGAAAAGCGCTCTGGACTTCTCATGATCACCCCTCGGGGCGCTCCTGGCCACCCATTCAGCAAGGTTCCCGTCACAAGCTTCGGCGGAGCTCCGCATTCGAACACGAACGGAGTGGCGAATTCCAGAGCGGCGCGTGCACGCCCGTCCTCGGGCGGCCGGTGGAAACAGCAGGTCAGAGGAGGTCCGCCGGAAAGCCGATCGAAACGGACCCGGAACGGCTTGATCGTCGGCGCGCCACGCCAAAGTACGAGACGTACTCACTCAGATGACGGATCACCGCTGAGCCGAATGATCCATACGGAGTGGATCACGCCCTTCCGGTCAGGCCAGCGCCACCAGATCCGCGTAGTCCGCGCCCCACAGGTCCTCGACACCGTCGGGCAGCAGGATGATCCGTTCCGGTTCCAGCGCCTGGACGGCGCCCTCGTCGTGCGTCACGAGGATGACGGCGCCCTTGTACGTGCGCAGCGCGCCGAGGATCTCCTCACGGCTGGCCGGGTCGAGGTTGTTCGTGGGCTCGTCGAGGAGCAGCACGTTGGCCGACGAGACGACCAGGGTCGCCAGGGCCAGCCGGGTCTTCTCGCCTCCGGACAGCACGCGGGCGGGCTTCTCGACGTCGTCTCCGGAGAAGAGGAACGAGCCGAGTGTCTTGCGGACGTCGACCAGGTCCAGGTCGGGGGCGGAGGAGCGCATGTTCTCCAGGACCGAGCGGTCGGGGTCGAGCGTCTCGTGCTCCTGGGCGTAGTAGCCGAGCTTGAGGCCGTGGCCCGGTGTCACCTCGCCCGTGTCGGGCTTCTCCACCCCGGCGAGCAGCCGCAGCAGCGTGGTCTTGCCCGCGCCGTTGAGGCCGAGGATGACGACGCGCGAGCCCTTGTCGATGGCCAGGTCGACGTCCGTGAAGATCTCCAGGGAGCCGTACGACTTGGACAGGCCCTCGGCGGTCAGCGGCGTCTTGCCGCACGGCGCGGGGTCGGGGAAGCGCAGCTTGGCGACCTTGTCGGACTGGCGTACCGCCTCCAGCCCGGAGAGCAGCCGCTCGGCGCGGCGTGCCATGTTCTGCGCGGCGACGGTCTTGGTGGCCTTGGCGCGCATCTTGTCGGCCTGCGAGTTGAGCGTCGCGGCCTTCTTCTCCGCGTTGGCGCGCTCGCGCTTGCGCCGCTTCTCGTCCGACTCGCGCTGCTGCTGGTAGAGCTTCCAGCCCATGTTGTAGACGTCGATCCGGGAGCGGTTGGCGTCCAGGTAGAAGACCTTGTTGACGACCGTCTCGACGAGGTCGACGTCGTGGGAGATGACGATGAAGCCGCCGCGGTACGTCTTGAGGTAGTCCCGCAGCCAGACGATGGAGTCCGCGTCGAGGTGGTTTGTCGGCTCGTCCAGGAGCAGGGTGTCGGCGTCCGAGAAGAGGATGCGGGCGAGTTCCACGCGGCGGCGCTGACCGCCGGAGAGCGTGTGGAGGGGCTGGCCGAGCACCCGGTCGGGCAGGCCGAGCGCGGCGGCGATGGTGGCGGCCTCGGACTCGGCGGCGTAACCGCCCTTGGTGAGGAACTCCGTCTCCAGGCGCTCGTACTTCTTCATCGCCTTCTCGCGGGTGGCGCCCTTGCCGTTCGCCATCCGGTCCTCGTTCTCGCGCATCTTCTTCAGGACGGAGTCGAGGTCGCGGGCCGAGAGGATCCGGTCGCGGGCGAGGGTTTCGAGGTCGCCGGTGCGCGGGTCCTGCGGGAGATAGCCGACGTCACCGGAGCGGGTGATGGTGCCGGCGGCGGGGTTGCCCTCGCCCGCGAGGCATTTGGTGAGGGTGGTCTTGCCCGCTCCGTTGCGGCCGACGAGGCCGATGCGGTCGCCCTTGGCGATACGGAAGGAGGCTGACTCGATGAGGATGCGAGCGCCGGCGCGCAACTCGACACCGGTGGCGGTGATCACGGAAAAACTCCAGGGCGGTATGGACGGCGGAAGGGCGGGCGGAGGGGATTCTTCGACGCCGGCTAATGCACAAGGAGAAATGCCATACCGGCGAGTCTACCGGGACGGGACAACTGGTTGTGGCCCGGCCGGGTCCCGCCGGGACGCCCGGCCGGGCTGCGTTGTCGGTGACCGGTGCCAGACTGGGAGAACTGAGACGTACGTCACAACCGAACACGGAGAAGGGTGATCAGCATGGCCGGTGTGCCGACTGTCTGTCCGACGCTCGTCTACGAGGACGCGAAGGCTGCCATCAGAACGCTCAAGGACGCCTTCGGCTTCAGGGAGGTGAGTGTGTACGAGGGCGAGGACGGCAGCGTGCTCCACGCCGAACTGGCCCACGGGAGCGGCATGGTGATGCTCGGGTCCCGGAAGGGCGAGGGCGTCTTCGCCGAGGCGATGGCGGGCGGCGGGCCCGCCGGGGTGTACGTGGTCGTCGAGGACGTCGACGCGCACCACGCGCGGGCCGTGGAGCGGGGCGTGGAGATCCTGATGCCGCCGACCGACCAGGACTACGGCTCGCGGGACTACATGGCGCGCGACGCGGAGGGCAACGTGTGGAGCTTCGGGACGTACGCGCCGGGCGCCGGCGGCTGACCGGCCGGGGCCGCCGGACGGTGCGGCGTCGGCCGGGGCCCGCGGCCCCCACCGCGCGAGCCGGTCAGGCGCCGCCGGTGTGGACCTGGAACGCGGCGCGGCGTACGGCCTTGGCGAGGGCCGGGTCGGGGTGCGCGGCCGCCAGCGCGACCAGCACCTGCACGGTGCGGGGGTGCCCGACGGCCCTGACCTCGTCGAGCAGGGCCGGGACGGTGCCCTGGACGGCCGAGTCGAGATGGCGGACGAGCAGGGCGGTCTCGCCGTGGTCGGCGACGGCCGCGGCGGTGTCGACCCAGAGCCAGGTCGACTCCTCGCGGGTGAGGACGTCGGGGGCGTCCTCGGGGTCCGTGCCGTCGTACTCGGCGAGCCAGAGCAGGGCGTAGGGGCGCAGGGAGGGTTCGGCGGAGGCGGTGCGCACCTCCGGCTCGGCAGGGGCGCCGACGACGCGCAGGGCCTCGAAGGCCAGTCCGCGCAGGAGCGCGTCCTCGCCGCGTGCGACGGTGAGGAGTTCGGTGACGGCGCTGCCGACGGTGCGGGCGGCGAGCCAGGCGCGGTACTCGGCGCGGGCCGGTCCCGGGGTGAGCCGGGCGCAGCCGCGCAGCATGTTGTCGGCGGACTGCTCGATGTTGCCCGCCGGGCTCTGGGCGGCGACGCAGATCTGCTCCAGCTTGACCCAGACCGCCCAGTTGCCGAGGGGGGTGAGGGTCGCCTGGCCCGCTCCGAGGGTCAGCGCGCCGACGGCGGCCAGCCCCTCCAGGGCCCAGTCGAGGAGCGGCGGCAGCGGGACGGCGTCGGTGGCCGGCGCGGGTTCCGGTGCGGAGGCGGTCGGGGCGGCCGTGGGGCCGGACGCGGCGCGGGGGTCGTACGGCACCTCGCAGCGCTCGTCGCGCAGTTCCGCGACGCGCTGCTGGAGCAGATCGAGCAGTGCCGGTACGGGCACGGGGCCGGCCGAGAGCTGGAGGAGGGAGAGCACCTGGGGGACGGCCTCGACGACCTCGGCGACCGTCGCCGGGGCGACGTCGTCGGGGGCGGCGTGGACGAGCGACCAGGCGTCGAAGAGGGCGACCCAGCCGCGCAGGACGGCGGAGTCGTCCCGGTCCCAGGCGCGCAGCCGCCAGCCGGGGCGTGCGGTGGTGCCGTGGAGTTCGACGAGCCCGGCGAGCCTGGCGCGGTCCCAGCCCGCGCTCACCTTGTCCGGAGTCAACTCCAGCGCGGCGGCGGCCCGTTCACGTGCTTTCGGGGCGAGCGGGCCCGCGCCGGGGGCCCGGTCGGCCGCGGCCCAGCGGGCGATCCGTACGGCGTCGGCGAGGACGGTCCTCGCCTGTCGGGCCAGCTCCGCGGGGGGCGGTGTGCCCTCCGGCGGACGGGGCGCCGGACGTGTTCGTCCGGTGGTCACGGCCCGTCTGGCCGTGGTCAGGGCTCGGGGGCCGACGAGTCGGAGTCTGGAGTTGCGCGCCAATTGCTCATCAGGCTTTCGGGACGTCACGGGTGCAGTCTTCCCGCTGATTGCCCGAAAGCCCAAACGGAACCCGCGGGCCGGGACTCCGGCCGCCGGTCACACGGCCGGGAAGACACCGGACCGGAGGGTGGCCGGGATGCGCTCCGGCGCCCTCTCCTCACGGAACCTCACGGAAGTCGCGCCGTGGGGCGCGGGGCCGCGTGAGAGCGGGGCGCGGGGCTACATGAGGGGCGTGAGGAAGCGGCGGAGCGTCTCCTCGTAACCGGCGGGGTCGGCGTTCCACATCGCGCCGTGCGAGGCGTCCGGGACCGTGTGCAGGGTGATCAGTTCGGGTCGGCGGGCGGCGAGTTCACGGGACGGGTACCAGGGGGCGACGACGTCGTCGGGTCCGTGCACGATGAGTGTCGGGACGTGGAGCCTTCCCGGCTCGGCGACCACGGGCATTCTGCCGCCGCGCAGTCCGGTCCGGCCCTGGGCCGCGCGGACCGCGAGCGGCAGCAGCGGGCCCGGGGTGCGGCGTGCGGTGGCCATGGCGCGCAGCGTGGCCTCCCAGTCGAGCACCGGGCTGTCCAGGACGAGTCCGGTGATCCGGTCGCGCTGTCCGGACTTCCCGGCGGCGTGCAGGGCCATCGTGGCGCCGACGGACCAGCCGTAGAGGACGACGTGTTCGGCGCCGTTCCGGACGGCGTAGCGGATCGCGGCGTCGAGGTCGCGCCATTCGGAGTGGCCGAAGTGCCCGAGGCCGTCCGGCCGGGGCGGGGCGCCGGGGTCGCCCCGGTAGGCCAGGTTCAGCACCGGGAACTGCTGGTCGACCAGGAATTCCAGGAGGTTCATCGGGTGCTCGGGGGTGGCGCCGAGGCCGTGCGCGGTGATCACCCAGGTGTCGCGGCTGCCGGGTACGAACCAGCCGGGCAGCGCACCGAGTTCGCCGGGGATCTCCACCCGGTCGTGGTCGATGCCCAGCGCCGTGGCGGGGTCGCCCTGGTGGAGCTGGGGAGTGAGCCGGACGCGGCTGCCGGCGCCGAGGGTGCCCCGTCCGACGCGTTCCAGTCTGCGGACGACCGTGTCGGGCGGGTGCGGTACGTCGTCGATGACCGGGCCGACGACCGCCTGGACGTCCGCCGACTCCAGGCCGTAGGTGCCGGGGCGCAGGGAGGCGAGGCAGCGGGTCAGGGTGACGCGGCCGGCGGCCGTGGCGTGCACGGCGAGCCGTGGGTCGCCCGGCAGCGGCCGTCCGGGGGGCGCCTTGAGCGCCGCGTCGCTGGCGTACCGGCCGGCCGCCACCGCGGCCGTGCCGACACCGATCACTGTGGTGACGGCTGCTGCCGTCGCTCTGGCCGGGCGCATTCCCCCAGTGTCGGTACGGACGGGCGGTACGGCCAGTGGAGCGGCCGTCCGGGGTGACGTTCCGGGGCGCCGCGGGGTGGGCGGTCCGGCGTGGTCAGCTCCGCTGGCCGTAGCCCTTGAGCTGCTCCTCGACGTCCCGTACCTGCTCGCGGGAGAGGAGGGTCGGCGTACGGCCGGGGACGGAGGTGGCGGTGAGCCACAGTCGGCACATCCACTCCAGCTGGGCCGTGCGGTCGTACGCCTTGTCCAGGGTGTCCGCGTAGGTGACGGTGCCGTGGTTCCGGAGCAGACAGCCCGTACGGTCGCGCAGCGCGGCCACCATGTGCCCGGCCAGTTCGCGGGTGCCGTACATCGCGTACGGGGCGACCCGGACCGGTCCGCCGAAGTCCGCCGCCATGTAGTGGATCAGCGGGAGTTCGGGGACGAGGGTGGAGACGGCGGTGGCGTGGACGGCGTGGGTGTGCACCACGGCGCCGGCGGTGGAGTTCCGGTAGACCTCCAGATGCATCGGCAGCTCGCTGGTGGGCCGCAGCCGCCCGGCGACCTGTCGGCCTTCGAGGTCCACGGCGACGGTGTCCGCGGGCGTCAGCCGGTCGTACGGCACTCCGCTCGGGGTGACGAGGACGAGCTCCCCGACGCGTACGGAGACGTTGCCCGAGGTGCCGACGACCAGTCCGTCGTCCGCGCTGCGGCGGGCGGTGGCGACGAGGTCACGCCAGGCCCGTTCGACCTCCGGCCCGTGCGGGTGCCCGTCTCCGTGTCCCCGCCCGTTCCCGTGGTCGTGTCCGCGCGTGTGTCCGGTTTCCGTCATGCGGCGATCTTGCCAGTCGGTCCACAGGAGTTCGCGGGGCCCGCGGGATCCCTCGGTGAGGTGAATATCTCTTCGGCCGCGATCACGGCGGACGGGCCGCGCCGGACGCCCCGGAGGGGGTCTGTGAAGGGCCGCGGACGGGCCGGGGGCCGGGCGCCGCACGGGTCGAGCGGAATCCGGGCGCCACCCGCGGCAGAGGGAGCCGACACACCCGTTCACAAACGGAGCGTCCACCCTCTGTTGGGAGTCACCACAACGCCTGCCTCAGTTCATCTTCCGTTCACCCAGCATCCCTACGTTCCTGAACGGCCACTGACGTCAAACGATTGCCTGGGTAAATGGAACACATCACGCTGCTGCTCGCGATCGTGATCGTGACGGCTCTCGTGTTCGATTTCACGAACGGTTTCCACGACACCGCCAACGCGATGGCGACGACCATCTCGACCGGCGCGATGAAACCCAAGACGGCGGTGGCGATGTCCGCCGTGCTCAACCTCGTCGGCGCGTTCCTGTCCGTCGAGGTCGCCAAGACCATCTCCGGCGGGCTCATCAACGAACAGGGCATCCAGACAGAAGTCATCTTCGCGGCGCTCGTCGGCGCCATCCTCTGGAACCTGTTCACCTGGCTGCTCGGCCTGCCGTCGAGTTCGTCCCACGCCCTGTTCGGCGGACTCATCGGCGCCACGCTGATGTCCGTCGGCACCTCGGGCGTCAACGGCGGAGTCGTCGTCACCAAGGTCCTGCTCCCGGCGATCGCCGCGCCGCTGGTGGCGGGTCTGGCCGCGATGCTGGCCACCCGGCTCACCTACCGCATCGGCCGCAACACGGCCGAGAAGGACACCGCGAAGGGCTACCGCGCGGGGCAGATCGCGTCGGCCGGCCTCGTCTCCCTCGCCCACGGCACCAACGACGCGCAGAAGACCATGGGTGTCATCACCCTCGCGCTGGTCACCGGCGGCGTCCTCGCCCCCGGCTCCAACCCCCCGATGTGGGTCATCGTCTCCGCCGGTGTCGCGATCGCGCTCGGCACCTACCTCGGCGGCTGGCGCATCATCCGCACCATGGGCAAGGGCCTCACCGACCTCCAGCCGCAGCAGGGCTTCGCCGCCCAGACCAGCGCGGCGACCGTCATCCTCGCCTCGTCCCACCTCGGCTTCTCGCTCTCCACCACGCAGTCCTGCTCCGGCGCGGTGATGGGTGCCGGTCTCGGCCGCAAGGGCGGGGTCGTCCGCTGGTCGACCGCCACGCGGATGTTCATCGCCTGGGGGCTCACGCTGCCGGCCGCCGGTCTGGTCGCCGCGGGCGCCGAGTTCCTGACCGGGCAGGGTGCCTGGGGTGTCGCGGTCACGGCCGTGCTGCTCGTCGGGCTGTCGGCGGTCATCTGGCTGGCGTCGCGCCGTCAGCCGGTCGACCACACCAACGTCAACGAGACGGACGGGGCCGCGGGCGAACCCGCGGGCGTCGTGGCCGCCGCGGTCGCCGCCGTCACCCCGCCCCCCGTGGGCGGTCCGGCGCCGGAGATCGCCGCCACCATCCCGGCCCCCGGCTCCGGGGAACCCACCAGCGAACCGGCCCGGACCGCGACGGTCTGACGAAGCGAAGGACACTTTCCGCATGAACATCGACTGGGCGGCGCTCGGCTCCGTCTTCGGCGTCAGTCTCGTGGCCACCGTCGCGCTGGTGGGCCTGTTCACCCTGGGCATCGTGGGGCTCTCGAAGGGCGCGGCGCCCGCGGAGGGCTCGACGGCCCCGGCCTCCGGGACCTCCGGCTCACCGGCGCTGGCCCGCACCGGCGCGTACGTCTGCTTCGGCCTGTGCCTGGCGGCCGTGTCGTACGGCATCTACATCATCGTCGCCTGACGCGGAGCGACGCGAGGCGATCGAGCACGACCGAGGGGGGGGGGCCGGGGGGGGGGGGCCCCCCCGGTGGCGTTTCCCTTCTTTCTGGGCGCCCGCGGGGGGGGGGGCTCCGCACCCCGCCCCCGGTCAAGGGAAAAAACAGTTGATAGGGGGTCTGC
>NZ_JBVJNN010000054.1:0-42933 GCF_055583685.1 Streptomyces sp. NPDC104581 | reverse complement strand
CCCCCCCCCCCCCCCCCCCCCCCCCCCCCCCCCCCCCCCCCCCCCCCCCCCCCCCCCCCCCCCCCCCCCCCCCCCCCCCCCCCCCCCCCCCCCGAGCCCCTGACCGTGGGCCGAGAGCGTGGCGAGCCGGGCCAGCGCGAGGTCGCCGCGGCGCATCATCCAGCCGGTCGCGAGGGCGGCCAGCAGATGCGCGAGGAACATGGGCAGGGTCGGCAGCTCGGGCAGCGGCCCGGCGGCGGCGAGGGCCGTGTCGGTGGCCCCGCCGGCCGTACCGTGCAGGTGACCGCCCTGCGCGAGCCCGTCGGAGGCCCCGGAGACCGTGGCGGGGTCGATCCCCGCGTCGGCCACGATGCGGTGCGCGTCCCCGGGGCTCAGCGATGCCGGACCGGCCCCGCAGATCAGCTTCGCGGCGAAGCGGACCAGTACGTCGTCGGCGCCGGCGCGCACCGTCAGATGGTGCTGGCTCATCCCGAACAGGGCGTGCAGCGCGAGCTGCCCGCCGGTCAGGGCGAGCGCGATGGAGGGCAGCGAACGGGCGCGTCCGGCCAGTGGCGCGGCCACGGCGAGAACACCGGCGAATCCGGCGACGAGCGTCCACCAGGGGACGGCCTGACACGCCGCGATCACATGTCCTGTCGCGGACAGCACGACACAGACCGCGGTGAACACCGCGGCCCTCAGGAGCCGCAGACCGGCTCCGGCGTGTGCGACACGATCAGGCATGGCCGGGTCATCATCGCACTGCGGCCGGCGGCTTCGTACGGCAGGTCCGGAAGATCACCCTCTGTCCCTTACAACGGGGGACCGGCCATTCGCTTCCGCCGAATGGGTTGTTTCACACAGCCGATGTGCTTACGACACGCCTACAAGGGCAATACGTATCGGTATGTCGAGCTGTGGCCAGGAGGCTGGAGCATGAGCATCTGGTGGTCCCTCCATTTGCGGCGCGAAGCCGCGAGCGTCCCGCTGGCGCGCCGTCTCCTGATCGGCACGATGGAGACCGCGGGCGTCGACCCCGACATTTCCTTCGATCTGTCCCTCGCGCTGAGTGAGGCGTGTGCCAACGCCGTCGAACACGGCGGTGACGGTTTCCCCGGCGACCCCGGGCGGTCGTCGGAGGCGTACCGGGTGACGGCCTATCTGGACGGCGAGAAGTGCCGTATCGAGGTGGCCGACTCCGGGCCCGGATTCCCCGCCCGGCGGGCCCTGCGGCGGCCCACCGCCCTCGCCCCCTTCACCGCGGAGGACGGGCGGGGGCTCTCACTGATCGAGCAGCTGGCCGACCACGTCCACTGCCGGAACCGGCCGGGGCGGGGCGCGGTGATCAGCTTCGACAAGATCCTCAAGTGGCGCGAGGAGACCCCGCTGGCGGCACTGAGCGGCACGATCGCCGGAGTCTGACGCCGCACCGCCGGCTCGTGTCTGCGAAGTCCCGAAGTCCCGAAGTCCTGCCCGGCCCGCGACGCCTGGCGCGGCGCCTCGCCGCGTCGTCGGAGCCGGGCCGAGTACGCCCAGTACGAGACCGATCCTCCGCCTCGCGACGCACCGCACCGGCCGCCACGGGCCCCGCCCCGCGGGCGGACGGCGCTGCCGTGGTCAATACACCCAGGGCCCCGGCCCGGCCGCGCCTCTCGCACGACCGGGCCGGTGCCGGGTACTGCTCCGCTCGCTCAGCCCTGCTTGGTGGCCGCCATCCAGGCCTCCACGTCGTCCGACGTACGCGGCAGCCCCGCCGACAGGTTCCGGTTGCCGTCCTCCGTGACGAGGATGTCGTCCTCGATCCGGACGCCGATGCCCCGGTACTCCTCCGGCACCGTGAGGTCGTCCGCCTGGAAGTAGAGCCCCGGCTCCACGGTGAGGCACATACCGGGCTCCAGCGTCCCGTCCACGTACGCCTCCGTGCGCGCCGCCGCGCAGTCGTGGACGTCCAGGCCGAGCATGTGCCCGGTGCCGTGCAGCGTCCAGCGGCGCTGGAGACCCAGCTCCAGGACCCGCTCCACCGGTCCGTCGAGCAGGCCCCACTCCACGAGCCGCTCGGCGAGCACCCGCTGCGACGCGTCGTGGAAGTCCCGGTACTTCGCGCCCGGCTTCACCGCGGCGATACCGGCCTCCTGCGACTCGTACACCGCGTCGTAGATCTTGCGCTGCAACGCGTCGAACCGGCCGTTGATCGGCAGGGTGCGTGTGACGTCCGCCGTGTAGAGGGTGTGGGTCTCCACGCCCGCGTCGAGCAGCAGCAGATCGCCGGGGCGCACGTCCCCGTCGTTGCGCACCCAGTGCAGGGTAGTCGCGTGCGGGCCGGCGGCGCAGATCGAGCCGTAGCCGATGTCGTTGCCCTCCACCCGGGCACGCAGGAAGAACGTTCCCTCGATGTAGCGCTCGCTGGTCGCCTCGGCCCTGTCGAGGATCCTTACGACGTCTTCGAAGCCGCGGACGGTCGAGTCGACGGCCTTCTGGAGCTCGCCGATCTCGAACTCGTCCTTGACGGCGCGCGCCTCGGACAGATGGACGCGCAACTCCTCGTCGCGCTCCGCCGTGACCTTGTCGGCCAGCGCCGCCTCGATCGACGCGTCGTGCCCGCGGACGACCCGCACCGGGCCCGTCGCCTCGCGCAGTGCCCCGGCCAGCTCCCGTACGTCCTTCGCGGGCAGGCCGAGCAGCTGCTCGGCCTCGGCGAGCGAGTGCCGGCGGCCGACCCACAGCTCGCCCTGGCGGCCGTCGAGCCAGAACTCGCCGTTCTCCCTGTTGGAGCGGGGGGTGAGATAGATCGTCGCCCGGTGGCCCTCGCCGCCGGACTCCGGCTCCAGCACGAGGACGCCGTCCTCCGTCTGGTCGCCGGTGAGATACGCGTACTCCGTGGAGGCGCGGAAGCCGTACTCCGTGTCGTTCGACCGGGTCTTCAGGCCGCCCGCGGGAATCACCAGGCGGTCGCCCGGGAAACGCGCGGACAGCGCGGCGCGGCGGGCCGCCGCGTACGGCGCCTGTGCGACGGGCTCCAGATCGCGCAGCTCGGTGTCGGCCCAGCCCGACTTCATGTTCTCGGCCAGCTCGTCGGACACGCTCATGTACAGGCCGTTCTTGCGCTGTTTGACGGGCTTCTCGGCCGACGCCTCGTCGGCGTCATCGAGAACTGTGTCCGGATTTCCCAGGGTCTCCGGGGTCTCCGGTGTTTCCGGGATGAGCTCCTCGGCCACGGTCTGCCTCCTCCTGTACGACAGTGGACCTTTCGGGTCCCGGCACCATCGTATGTCTGTACGGGAGACAGGCCAGGGGGCCTGTGGACAACGCGACCGGCGGGTGTACCACCACTGGAGTGCATCCGTCCGTTTCGCTCCGGAGCGCGCCGCTACTCGAAGAGGGCGGTGAGGACCACCACGTCCTCCGCGCTCCCGCCGGTGTCTCCCACGGAGCGGGCGCCGGGGCCGGCCGCCTCGGGTCCCTCCGGCAGCACCACTCGCAGCACATGGTCGGCGACCGCCCCGGGATCGTCCCTGAGGCTCCTGGGGACGCTCGCCGCCGCCGCGTGCAGCCGCGCGAAGGCCCGGTCCATCGGATCGCCGGTTCGCCGCAGCAGGCCGTCCGTGTACAGCAGCACCGTTTCTCCTGGCGCCGGTGACAGCTCCACGCTCGGCGCCTCCCAGCAGGACAGCATCCCCAGCGGCGCCGACAGGGTCGTCTCGACGAACTCGGTACGCCGCTCCCCCACGATCAGCGGCGGCGCGTGCCCCGCCCCGGCGAGCAGGATCTTGCGGCGCGCGGGTTCGGCGTAGGCGAAGAGCGCGGTGGCGGTGCGTGCCGGTTCGGTCAGCCGCAGCAGCAGTTCGAGGTCGGACAGCACGGCCACGGGGTCCTCGCCCTCCATCACCGCGTACGCCCGCAGGGAGGCGCGCAGCCGCCCCATGGCCGCCAGCGCGCTCGGCCCCGTGCCGCTGACCGAGCCGACGGCCAGCCCCAGCGCGCCCTCGGGCAGCGGCAGCGCGTCGTACCAGTCGCCGCCGCCGCGCCCGCTCGTACGGTGCCGTACGGCGAGCCGCACGCCCGGCACGCGGGGGAGCCGGCGGGGCAGCAGTTCCTCGGCGATCGTGGCCTCGCGGGCACGGGCGGTCTCCACCTCCAGGAGGCGTGCCAGATGCTCGGCGGCGTACCGCGCGTAGAGACCCACCAGATGGCGCTGTCTTTCGACCGGTTCGGCGGGTTCGTCGTAAAACCAGACCGCCGCGCCGATCCGGCCCGCGGTGTCGGTCGCGAGGGAGACCGCGTACGTGGCGCTGTAGCCGAGCCGCAGGGCCACTTGCCGGTGCAGCGGGTCGAGGCCCGGGTCGCCGAGCACGTCGCGGACGGACTCGGCCGCCGTGGCGGGCCGGGCGGTGTCGTCGAGCAGCCGTCCGTAGGAGGACGCGCCGCGCGGTACGGTCTCCAGCTGGCCGATGTCCGCGTGGCTGAGACCGAGTCCTACGGAGGTGACCGAAATGTGCTCGTCCGCCGGGAGCGCTGGTTCGATGACGACCAGACCGCGCGAGGAGCCGACGAGGGCGGCGCCCGCTCGTACGACCTCGTTGAGCGCCGCGTCCACCGAACGGGTCCTGGCCAGGCGTTCGGTGAGTTCGTGCAGGGTGGTCAGGTCGGAGACCCAGCCGGCCAGCCGGTCCTGGATCAGGAGCACGGGGGCGCCGGGGGACTCGTCGAGTGGCGCGACAGTCTGCGCGGGACCCGGAACTACGGAATCGATTCCAGCCACTTTCGGCATGTGCGGAGCGCTCATGGCAACCGGCTTTCTGACTGGTGCGTTTCGCGCAATAGCATCGCAAACCACCGCGTGAATCTGCGCCACTATGAGTGCATCCACATGTACACGCACAACTGAGGCGATGTCCAGCATTGTCACGGCGGAGGCGCTGGTGTCTGCGCTACGTTCAACTTGGCGAGAAAATGCTCCCAACGCTGTATTCTTGCGATCGACTGAGGGAACTCGACAGGGGCCTCCCCGGTGAAGCGCAGGCGACATCGAGGAGGAGCGTCATCCGGCACGTCATGGGTACGTAAACGGTGACGGACAGGGGCAGTTGGGACTGCCCCGGAACCTGACGGACGGCTTCGGCGTCTTAACCGCCGTAGCCCGCGCGCCATCCCGGAACGGCGGGGGGCTGTCACAGCGCGACAGCAGCCCATTGAGTGCGCCACCCATCGCCACGGGTTAGTTGAAGACAGCGTTCGGCCCAGGAGCGGTGAGCCCAGCCGCAGGTTGGCAAAGTCCGACTGTGCCCTGTCCACGGGGGCGGCGGAGCGTCGACGGCACACGTCGACGGTACGCACAGCGATACGCACAGTGAAGCCATGCACACAGATCGACCGGTGTGGCATGTGGACCTCGGCGTTCAACGGAAAGGAACGAGCGCTCATGCGCGAGATCCTCGGAAGGCGACGCAGGCTCCTGTTCAGGCGCAAGGGGATGCCTGCTCCACTCGAAGCGGCGCTCACGTGCGCCACGGCGTGGCAGTGGCCCGTACTTCCCGGAGCCGGCCTGAAGACGTCCGGCGGCCGGGGCGAGCGTGGCCGCGGCTGTGCCTGCCCGGACCCCGAGTGCGCCGTACCCGGCGCACACCCCTTCGATCCCGGCCTGCTGGCCGCGACGACCGACGAGCGCATGGTGCGCTGGTGGTGGACCAACCGGCCCACCGCCCCGATCGTGATGGCCACGGGGGGCACCGCGCCGTGCGCGGTGAGTCTGCCCGCGGCCGCCGGGGAGCGCGCGCTCGCGGCACTGGACGAGATGGGCATGCGGCTCGGCCCGGTCGTGGCCACCCCCACGCGCTGGTCGCTGCTGGTCGCCCCTTACACCCTGGAGCGGCTCGGGGAGCTGCTCTTCGCCATGGACTGGGTGCCCAGCTCGCTCCGCTTCCACGGCGAGGGCGGCTATCTGGTCCTCCCGCCGTCCGAGGCGGTCGGGGGGCAGGTCCGCTGGGAGCGGGCACCGCTGCCCGGCTCGGCGTCGCCGTGGCTCCCGGACGTGGAGGCGGTCGTGGACGCGCTGGTCGAGGCGAGCACGAGCGCACCGGACGGTGGCAGCAGGCTCGCGTACTGAGCGTCTCACGGTGGCTTCGCCCACCGGCCGGAAACCGGGTCGCACCCATCGGTGCGACCCGGTTTCCGTGTCCGTGCCGTCACCGGTGGCCGTCACCCGTACGGGCGTCGTCGGCCCGAGTCGCGGGGAAAGGGCGCACGGCGGCGGGGAACGGGGCGGGGAACGGCGGTGCGGCGGCCGTCGAGCGCCGCGGACCGGCGCTCACGTCGTGTGACGGTATCGAGGCCCGGACGTGTGTACTCACCGGGAACGGCGACACCCGGGGCCGTACGCACAACCGGAATGCGACAGGCCGGGAATTGAGTTCCGGGCTCGGTGCGATGGGCACCGGCGGGCGGACCGCGCGGTCGCACTGCGCGGTCCAAGACGGCGATGAGCCGGGTTCTTGTGAAACTCCGCGTGAACGCACGGCGGGAAAGCCGACGCGGTGCCGGGCGGTGGCGGAGTTCGCGGGAAGTGCCGGCGGCGCCGGGCCGCCGCTGCTCGGATCCGGCGCCAACTCGGCTGCTCCGTCCGCTGGTTGAGCACGCCCGGCACTGGGCGGGACCGACGGCCAGGGGCCGCCGCGAGCGGGCCCGACAACCCTGCAGTCTCCACTCCGGAAATTGCAGGAACACTCTCGGGGAACGCAGACGCCCGGTCGCTGGCGACGGGGGATGCACCAGCGACCGGGCTTCTAGAACGGTAACAAGAGATCGGCGGTTAGCAAATTCGATCTGATGTATTCGGACAAGAAATTACTTGCCGGTACGGGCAGTTGTGACGACTGTCACCGTGGGCGACGAATTTCTTGAGCTTCAGCTGAGGGTCACCTGCCGGTTGGTGAGACCGCCGCGCGCCCGGCGCTCGTCCCCGGTCAGTGGCGCGTCCACCGCCAGCGCAGCGGTCAGCCGCTCCTGGAGCTCCGCCGCCGGCTTCTCGCAGTCCTCGGCGCGCATCGCGCTCGGCAGGTCCCAGACCGGCACCGTGAGCCCGTGCGCCCGGAAGGAACCGACCAGCCGCGTCCCCTCGCCGAGGCTCGACGTACCGGCGGCGTGCAGCCGCGCGAGCGCGTCGAGCAGCTTCTCCTCCGGGTGCGGCATGACCCAGCGCAGATGGTTCTTGTCCGGCGTCTCGCACCAGTACGCGGCGTCCGTGCCGGAGAGCTTCACCGTCGGGATCGCGGCGGCGTTGGCGCGCTCCAGCGAGGCGGACACCTCGGGGGTCGCGTTCTCGGCGTCCGGCACCCAGAACTCGAAGCCCGGGTGCACGACCGGGGCGAAGTCGGCCTCCGGGTCGAGCAGGTCCTGAAGGCGCGGCCCGTCGGCCGGGACACGCTGCGCCGCGACCGGGTTGCCGGGCTCGGCGGCCAGCGCGCGCCGGAGCGTGTCGGCGAGGTCGCGGCTGAGGTCGCCCGACGAGGTGTCGTTCTGGAGCGCGAGCAGGACCGAACCGTCGTCGCGGCGCAGCGCGGGCCACGCCATCGGCAGGACGGTCGCGAGCGTCACGGACGGTACGCCCTCCGGCATGCCGCCCTTGAGGGTCAGTTCGGCGGTCGCGGCGGGCACCAGTTCGCGCAACGCGATCCAGTCGCACTCGCCGGACAGCCCGTCGAAGGGGCGCTGGACCAGCTCGGTGACGGCGTGTGCGGCGGCCCGGCCGTGGCAGGCCTTGTAGCGGCGGCCCGAGCCGCACGGGCAGGGCTCGCGGGCCCCCACGACCGGAATCGGCCCGTCCGTGAGCTGAGCTTTCGCGGACTGAGCCTTCGCGGCCTTGGTCTGGGGGCGCTTCTTGGCCATGGTGGGCTTCTCCCGATAGCGGCAGTGCGTGTCGGGCGCGAGCCTAGCCGTACCGCCCGCGGCCGTGGGCGCAACGCCCCATCGGGGCAGGGCCGGTGGGAGTGCGCGTACCGGCCCGCGTGCGCGGTTCGGCGCTCCGGCCGTGACCGTCGGGTCTGTCAGCCGAGGTCGTCGAACGGGTCGTCGAAGTCGAGTTCCGGCACGTTGACGCGCGTAGCGAAATCCTCGCGGCGGTGTCCTTCGGATACGAGGACCCACACCGTGACCTCACCGGACGCGCTGTCCCGTACGCCCCAGTCCTGGGCGAGCGAGGTGATGATGTTGAGACCGCGACCGCCGCGAGCGGTGACCGAGGGTGTGGCCGGAACCGGTCGTGTCGGGCCGCCGCCGTCCGTCACCTCGACGGTCAGCCGGCCGGCCGGGTCGACCCGCCAGGCCGCGCGCACGTCACCGTCACCGATCTCCGCCCGGCCCAGGGGCCTGCCGTGCCGGCAGGCGTTGCTGAGCAGTTCGGAGAGGATCAGTACGGCATCGTCCACGACCGCGTCCGACACGCCTCGGTCGCGCAGCTGCTCGCGCATCCGACGCCTTGCCTGTCCCACGCCCGCAGGGCCATGGGGAACGGCCATGCTCGACGACGTGGGCACTTCCTGTGCCACCACAAACGCCACCCCCGAGACCTCCTTTGCCCCACGCCACGGTGTGAATGCCCCGATGGCCTGGACCGGAAACCGGCCAAGGGAGGGTCAGTGACGCACTCGACAAGGTCGAACACTTACCGAACGCGCCGGTGTACTCCCCGTCACACCCTGTGTGTGCGAATCCCCGACAAGTCAGGCAAGGCGCCCCAGCTGGGACAGCACCTGTTTGGGGCGGTTGGTGATGATTGCCTCCACACCGAGGCTCGCGCAGAGTTCGACGTCTTCCGGCTCGTTCACCGTCCAGACGTGGACACGGTGCCCCGCTCTGTGCAGTCGCTCCACGTAGCCCGGCTGATTGCGCACGATGCGGATGCCGGGCCCGGCGATCCGGGCCCCCGCCGGCAGCCGTCCGTCACGCAGCCGGGGCGAGACGAACTGCATCAGATAGACGGTGGGCAGGTGCGGCGCCGCGTCGGCGATGCGGTGCAGCGACCTGGCCGAGAAGCTCATGACGCGCACGGGGGACTCGCCGGGCGCCGTGCCGACGAGTCCGAAGCGCGCCAGCAGGTGCAGGAGCCGCTCCTCCACCTGTCCGGCCCAGCGGGTGGGGTGTTTGGTCTCGATGGCCAGCTCGACACGGCGGTCGGTGTCGGCGACCAGTTCCAGCAGGCGCTCCAGCGTCAGTACGGAGGTGAGGGAGCGGTCCTTCCAGTCGGGACTCTCCTCGCTGTCCGTGCTCTCCAGGGTCTCCCGCCACGAACCGAAGTCGAGGGTGGCCAGATCGGCGAGCTCCAGGGCGGCGACGGCGCCGCGTCCGTTGGAGGTGCGGTTCACGCGCCGGTCGTGTACGCACACCAGGTGCCCGTCGGCGGTGAGCCGTACATCGCATTCCAGTGCGTCGGCGCCGTCCTCGATGGCCTTCTTGTAGGCGGCCAGAGTGTGTTCGGGGGCGTCCTCGGAGGCTCCTCGGTGGGCGACGACCTGGATGCTGGGCTGCCGTACGTGGGTCACCCCGCCATGGTGTCACCGAGACGGGGTAAGCGTGGAGCGGCGCCCCTCCGCGGCCGTCCTGCGGATGCGTCCGGTTTGCCCCGTAATAAAGGATGGCGGGGAGACGCACAGGTCCTGCTTACCGTGGCCTGACGTGCTGTGGGAAAAGCTGAGGGCAGAGACATACGAGAGACGTGTACATGCCGAAGAGGCATGCGCAGACAGCCGAACGCGGCGCAAAACAGCGGAACTCTTGCCGAAGACTGATGTGGAACCGAGGAGTAAAAGACTGTGAGCACCGAGAACGAGGGCACAGCGGTCCCGTCCGCCCCGTCCGTACCTCCTGTGCCGGTTGCCGCTCCCGATGGCACACCCGCGTCCGCTCCGGGGGGAGTCACCCAGGACCAGCGGTACCCCGACCAGCCCGGCCGGGCCAGTGAGCCCGGCGGGGCCGGCGGGTTCGGCGGGACCGCGCAGGGTTCGCCGCCGGCCCAGCCACCGTCGGTGCCCCCGTCCGGGTCCGGCCAGGGCTCCGAGCCGACGACGCCGCTGCCCGGAGCGGTACCGGCGTACTACCCCGGCTCGACGGGGTCGACCGGATCGGCCCCCGACGCGGGATGGCCGCCGCCCCCGCCCCCGCCGGCCCAGCCTTCCTACGGAGGCGGTGGCGGCTGGGGCGATCCGCCCGCGTCCGGGCCGAAGCCGTCCCGCAAGCGCCCCGGCGGTCTGATCGCGGCGGTCCTCGCGGCGGCACTGGTCGCCGGTGTGGTCGGCGGCGGGATCGGCTACTGGGCGGCGGACCGCAACAACGACGACAGCGTCCGCGGCGGATCGACCACGGTCTCGGCGGCGGACGCCCCCGACCTCAAGCGGGAGGCGGGCAGCACGGCGGCGGTGGCCGGCAAGGCGCTGCCGAGCGTCGTCACCATCACGGCGCAGGCCCAGGGCGGCGACGGCGGCACGGGCACGGGCTTCGTCTACGACAAGCAGGGCCACATCCTCACGAACAACCATGTGGTGGCGTCGGCGGCCGACGGCGGAGACCTGACGGCGACCTTCTCCAACGGCAAGGAGTATGCGGCCGAGGTCGTGGGCCGCGCCGAGGGGTACGACGTGGCCGTGCTGAAGCTGAAGGACCCGCCGTCCGGGCTGAACCCGCTCGCCCTCGGCAACTCCGACAAGGTGGCGGTCGGCGACTCGACGATCGCGATCGGCGCGCCGTTCGGGCTCTCCAACACCGTCACCACGGGCATCATCAGCGCGAAGAACCGCCCGGTGGCCTCCGGCGACGGCTCCAGCGACAAGAACTCGTACATGAGCGCCCTCCAGACAGACGCCTCCATCAACCCCGGCAACTCCGGCGGTCCGCTGCTGGACGCGCGGGGCGCGGTCATCGGCATGAACTCCGCGATCCAGCCCTCGGGCGGCGGAGGTGGCGGAGGCGGCGGAGGCCAGTCGGGCTCGATCGGTCTGGGCTTCGCCATCCCGATCAACCAGGCGAAGAACGTCGCCGAGCAGCTCATCAAGACCGGCCAGCCCGTCTACCCCGTCATCGGCGCGACGGTCTCCATGTCGGAGGGCGGCGACGGCGCGACGATCTCCGGCGACGGCGGAGGCGGCACCCCGGCGGTGACGCCGGACGGGCCGGCCGCGAAGGCGGGGCTGAAGTCGGGTGACGTGATCACGAAGTTCAACGATGTGCCGATCGACAGCGGACCGACGCTGATCAGCGAGATCTGGACGCACAAGCCCGGCGACAAGATCAAGATCACCTATACGCGCGACGGCAAGGAGTCGCAGGTCGAGGTCACGCTGGGCGAGCGCAAGGGCGATTCGCAGTAAGGGACTTCGAGGGATCGAGCGAGACCACGAGGGGTGGGGTGAGGGACGAGGCGCCGGACACGGCGCCCCGTCCGTCGTGTTGAGGCGGGAGCGGGCGCGGGCGCGGGTGTGTGCGGGGCGCGCCGGGTGCGGAAGGCCGGTTCGCGGAGTCTGCCGGGGGCGGCCGGTGGTCTGCCGGGGTCTGCCGCGAGTCGCGAAGGCCGGCTCGTACGCGACGAGCCGCTGGAGCGGCCGGTCAGGGGCCGACGCCGTCGGCCCCGGTGCTCGGAGCGGCGCTGGTCATGGCGTTCATGGCGCTCGTGGGGGCGGGTGCCGTACCGCAGGGGCGCGCGTCCCGGACGGCAGGTGACGTTCCGGCCCGCAGATGACCGGGCGTCGACGACGGCTTCACCTTCCGTACGAAGGAGGACCGCAGGGCGTGGTACGGCGCGCCGGGGTCGAAGAACGTGGCCCGCATCCGGGCCAGTTCACGCTCCCGGTACACACGCAGCGGCGCGACCGCCTCGTCCCGTTCGCGGGCCGCCTTCTTCTCACTGACGCGCCGCTGCGTACCAGGCGCCGACGCGAGGTGCCCGGCACGGCGCGCGACAACGGACCCGAAGTCCTCGGGCGTGCTGTCGACGACGACGTCGACGAGCCCGATCTCGCGCGCGCGGGCCGCCGTCACCGGCAGGGCCCGCCGGGTCAGGCGCTCGGCCTCCTCGGCGCCCACCCGGCGAGGCAGCGTGTACGTCCAGTACTCCGACCCGTACAGCCCCATCAGCCGGTAGTGCGGGTTGAGTACGGCTCCGCTCCTGCACCAGACCTCGTCGGCGGCCAGGGCCAGCATCGCGCCGCCCGCCGCCGCGTTGCCGCCGAGCGCGCTCACGACCAGCCGGTCCGTGGTGGTCAGGACGGCCTCGACCAGATCGTCCATGGCGTTGATGTTCTCCCAGGACTCCCGCGCGGGATCGTCGGCGGCCTCGATGACGTTCAGATGGATGCCGTTGGAGAAGAAGTCCCGGCTGCCGCCGAGCACCAGCACCGAGGCCGGCCGTGCACAGGCGGAGCGGTACGCCGTGAGGAGCCGCCGGCACTGCTCCGTACTCATCGCGCCACCGGGGAAGGCGAACGACAGGAAGCCGACCCGGCCGTCCTCGCGGTAGCGGATGTCGCTCCATGTCCGGGGGCTCCGCGAATCCTCCCCGGAGTCCTCCTCGAAGCCCGCACGGGGCGGGGCGATCTCGGGCAGCGACGGCGGCAGCCGGTCGCCGAGGGCGAGCACGGCCGGCAGCTTGAAGGTGGCCGGGCCACCCGCCCGGCGCCTGGGCCGCAGCTCCGGAATCCAGACCGCGCCGTCCACCGTCGCGCGGCAGATCGCGCCGGACTGGGTGGCGAGCAGCTGCCCGGGGCGTCCCCACAGGGTGTCCTCGGCGTGGCCGCCGTGCAGATACCACTCCTCATCAAGAAGCTCGTCCAGGACGCCGGGCTGCGAATCGGCCCCGCGGAGCTTGCGTACGACCGTCTCGGTCCGATCCGACGCCCAGTCGATGCGCCGCAGACCCTGCTCGAAGTACGGCCGGACATGGACCTCCGCGCCGGGACCGGCGCTCTCCTGCGGCCGTGGCACGTACGTACCGGAGGCGAAGCGCTCCACCGCGAGCAGCACCGCCTCCAGCGCGGCGTCGGAGATCTCGTTGCGGTAGATGTCGCTCTTCCCGACGCCGTCCGGTACCGGACACCGCGCCGTGGCCCAGACCGCCCCGCCGTCCATCTCTCCCGATGCCTGAAGGACCGTCACCCCCCACTCGGCGGCGCCCATGTGGATCGCCCAGTCCAGGGAGGACGGCCCGCGGTCGCCGACCGGACCCGGATGAACGATCAGACAGACGTGGGCGGACCAGATGTCGGCCGGGATCGCGGTCCTGAGCATGGGGGCGACGATCAGGTCCGGGGCGCCTTTGCGGACGGCTTCGCGCAACTGCTCGTCATCCAGCGCCAGTTCGACACCGACCCGGTGTCCTCGGTCCCCGAGTTCGGCGAAGACCCGCTGGGTCAGACTGTTGAAGGCACTCGCGACCAGCAGGATGTCCATGACCGGCTAGCTCCTTGACCTGCTCCCTCACGCCGGCCCGAGGCCCGGACGCCGGCCGACGGCGATCATGGCCCCGGCCCGTCCGCCGCCGTGGGAGCCCCGCCCGGGGGCACGCCCGGAGACACCCGACCGGTGCTACCCGACCGGTGCCGGGGCGCTTCCGATCGGGGCAGCTCAGCCGGCCTTGTCGACGGAGACGTCGTCGAAGGCCGCCGCGGTGTTGAAGACCCGTACTCCGGTGGCCCCGCTGCGGTACGTGTCGTCGGTCACCGAGATCGCCGGGGTGGTCATGTCGTCGACGTACACCTCGATGGTGGGGCCGACGGCCGAGATCCGCAGATGGTGGTTTGGCCGGGTGGGAAGGGGCAGTTGGGCGGAGCTCAACGGCGTCCAGGCGCCGCCGTCCGCGCGGCCGAGCACGACGTCGCCGGCCGGGCCGATGCCCGCGTAGTAGCCGGCGTAGCTGTCGACACCGACGGCCGGCCGCGTGGCGCGGAAGATCAGACCGGCGTCGCCTCCGCCCGCCCGGTGGTTGAGGCTTCCGCCGTCCGTGCCCTTGCCCGTGCCCGCGCCTGTGCCCGTGGTGACCGTGACGTCGGCGTCGTACGTGAAGTCGGCGAAGTCCGTGTCGAGCAGCGCCTTGCCGCCCGGCGAACTCTCGGCCCGGTAGCTCCCGTCACCGGCCGACCACGAACCGCCGTAGGTCTTCCAGCCGAGGGAGTTGGCGTCGGCGAAGTTGTCCCTGACCCGCATCGTGACGGGTTCGATCGTGCCGTCCGCCCTGAAGTGCATCCGGTCGTGGGCGAGTTGGCGGTTGTTGCCGGCGCTCTCGCTGAGTGGCCTCCGGTGGTAGACGATGTACCAGACGTCCGTGCCGGGCACGTTGACGACGGAGTTGTGCCCGGAGCCCTTCGCGACGGCGGGGTCCTGGGCGAGCACCTTCTCGATCTTTTCGAAGGGGCCGGTCGGTGAGTCGGACATGGCGTACGAGACCGAGTAGTCCGGGCCGGTCCACCCTCCCTCGGACCACATCAGGTAGTACACGCCGTCACGCTTGAACATCTGCGAGCCCTCGACATAGTCGGCGGGCGTGATCTCCTTGTACGTACTGCCGTCGGCGAACGTGCCGAGGCTGGTCATGTCGTCGTTCAGCTTGACGACGTTCGCGTGTCCCCAGCCGCCGTAGTACATGTACGCCTGACCGTCGTCGTCGATGAAGACGTCCTGGTCGATCGGCTGGGCGCCGTTGTGGAACTGTCCGATGAGCGGGTGACCCAGCGCGTCCGAGTAGGGACCTTCGGGCTTGTCCGCCACGGCGACGCCGATACCGCCGAGGCTGGAGTCGTTCTGGATGTCGTTGGCGGCGAAGAACAGGTAGTACTTCCCGTTCCGCTCGACCGGCGCCGGCGCCCACACCGCGTACTCGGCCCACTCGACGTCGTCGGTCGTCAGCACTCTCTCGTGCTTCGTCCAGTTGACCATGTCGGTCGACGAGAAGGCGTCGAGGTAGGTCTGCTCCGCGTACGTCTTCGAGGTGGTCGGGTAGACCCAGTAGGTGCCGTCGTACATGGTGATGTCGGGGTCGGCGTACCAGCCGTCGACGAACGGATTACCGGCCTCGGCGGTCGTGGGGTCCGCCACCGCGACGGTGTCGGCGCCGGGGGTGGTGGCGGTGGCTGTGACGGGGGAGAACATCGCGACGAGGCAGCCGGCGAGCAGTGCGGCTACGGCCTTGGCGTGGAGTCTGAGCATTCGGACGTTCATCGTCGGCAGCTCCGCATGTGGGGGGTCGGTAGCACGCGCACCGTTCTCCACGAGGACATTCCCGCACAGTAAGCGACAGGAACGTACACGTTCCACCAATGCTGCCCGCGCCCCTGAGCACCCGTCAATACACCCGCGCCACCCGGCGGCCCGTCCAACGTGCATCCGGCGACGCGACGAGCGGGAACCGGACGGACGGCGAAGAAGGCTCTGTCCAACCTCTGACCAGGAATGAGCACCGAGGTGCCACAGCCGGTAGTCTGTACCCGCTCCGTCGCTGGTGGGCGGGGCGTGGGTGGGTTGCCCGAGTGGCCTAAGGGAACGGTCTTGAAAACCGTCGTGGCAGCGATGTCACCGTGGGTTCAAATCCCACACCCACCGCAGGTAGCGCGATGAGATCGGCCCCCGGTCGGCCAACCAGGTCGGGGGCCGTTCTCGTGCAGTCGCACCGCGATCGGCTTGTCCCGGATTGCCCCCAGGAGAGCGCGACTTACGTGTGACTGGGGTGTCCACCGAGGGGATGTCACCGCGTCGCGGTCGAGGATCTCGAAGGCGGTCCACCGACCGGGGAACTGTCTGAGCGCATGCTCGCCGACGCGATGCCGTTGCGTGTGGCAACAGAACGATCCAAGCAACATCGGGCCCCGGGCGGCCGGGGGGCTCCGACCGCGGCGCGGCCGGTCCCTGGCAGGGAGCGGCCGCGCCGGAAGGTGGTGAGGGGTCAGGATTCGGAGACGGCCGGGGCCTTCTCCTCGGTCCCGTCAGGAGCCGTACCGCCGTCGTGCCGGCGTACGTACGCCAGGAACGTCTCGAGTTCCCGCTTGACGACCGGGGCCAGGAAGTAGAGGCCGACGATGTTGATGACGGCGAGCGTGAACAGGACGGCGTCCGCCATGTCGATCAGGGTCTGGAGCGTGAGCAGCGAGCCGGCGACGGCGAACAGGGTGTAGATCACCTTGTACGTGATCTCGCTGGTCCGGCTGCGGCCGAAGAGGTACGACCACGCCTTGAGGCCGTAGTAGCCCCAGGTCAGGACGGTGGAGATCGCGAAGAGCATGACCGCGACGGTGAGGATGTAGGGGAACCAGGGCAACACGGTCTCGAAGGCGTCGGACGTGATCGTCACGCCGCCGATCTCCTCGCCGGTGCGGGCCTCCGCCCAGCTCGCGGGGTTGGCGATCACGATCGTGAGTGCTGTCATCGTGCAGATGATCACGGTGTCGATGAACGGCTCCAGCAGGGCCACCAAGCCCTCGCTGGCAGGGTGCTTCGTCTTGACCGCCGAGTGCGCGATCGGTGCGGATCCCAGACCGGCTTCGTTGGAGAACGCGGCACGCTTGAAGCCGATGATGAGCGCGCCGAGCACGCCGCCCGCCACTCCCTCGGGGTTGAACGCACCCTCGACGATGGTCGCGACGGCCGAGGGCACCTCACCGACGTGGACAAGGATGACCACGAGGCAGGCGGCGATGTAGATGCCGGCCATGGCGGGGACCAGTCGGCTGGTGACCGAGGCGATCGAACGGATGCCGCCGAGCAGGACGATGCCGACGAGTGCGGCCACCAGGATGCCGAAGAACAGGGCGCCGGCCGAGGAGCCCACAGCGCCGTCCTCGCCTCCGGTGACCGATACGAGCTGCGCGTAACTCTGGTTGACCTGGAACAGGTTGCCGCCGAAGAGGCCGAAGAAGAGGATCATCGCCGAGGCGAGGACGGCGAGGACCTTTCCGAACCGCGCGCCGCGGCTGCCGAACCGTTCCGCGAAGCCCTTGGGCAGGTAGTGCATGGGCCCGCCGGAGACAGTGCCGTCGGCGTGCTCCTCCCGGTACTTCACACCGAGAGTGACCTCGACGAACTTGCTGGCCATGCCGAGCAGCCCGCACAGGATCATCCAGAATGTCGCCCCGGGGCCGCCGATGCTGACCGCGACCGCGACGCCGGCTATGTTCCCCAGCCCCACGGTCCCGGAGACGGCCGCCGTGAGCGCCTGGAAATGGTTCACCTCGCCGACCGCCGACTTGTCGTCGTACTTGCCGCGCACCACGTCGACAGCCAGCCGGAACCGGCGGAACTGTATGAACCCGAACCAGCCCGTGAAGACGAGACCCGCGACCACCAGCCAGGCCACGATCAACGGCAGATCCGTACCCCCGACGGGGACGGCGTAGAACACCACCTCCCCGAGCCAGGAGGCGATCGGTTCGAAGAAACCGCTGACGGATTCGTCGACCGACTCGGTGAATGAATCAAGTGACATCTGGCTACCTCGGGAGCACAGGCCGACGTCCAGGCGCACGTCGGGTGGGGGCAGGCGTGGGGAGACAGCCATGTCCGGAACCGTCGGGGGCGACCCGGCCCGCGGACCCGGACCCGGCTCACCCTTGGTTCGTACCGGTGCGCACCGGCGTCACCGCCACCGGAAAGAGAGGCTCCGGAAACGGATTTACGCAGTCCTACCATGCCCTTTGCGTACTATTTAGTGATGCGCGTCACACAACCGGGCCCATGGGCCCGCTGGTCATGATCGTTACGCGGATCTGAGCCTCGGTTGAGACAAGGGCCGTCATTCGAATGTCGACGAGGCTCGTCCGGCGGCGTACCGGGGACCGGCCCGGCAGGCCCACCGGGTGCGGACAAGGGCTGGGGGAGCCCGGCCCGCGGATGCGGTCGGAGGGGCGGTTCTAGCGGTGGGGGAATTCGGGCTGAGGGCCGTGCCAGTCCAGGCACAGGACCGTGGCGTCGTCCTCGAGGTGGCCGTCGCCCGCCTCGGTGACTGCGGCGGCCAGAGCGCGGACCACCTCGCGCGGGTGTTCGGTGGCCGATTCGCGGATGAGGTCCGGCAGGTCGACGGAGCGGGCCCGGCGTTCCTGCATGCCGTCGGTGTAGAAGACGACGCGATCACCGGGGCGGAGGTCGAGATCCTGCACCTGGTACTGGCCCTGCCCGACGACACCGAAGGGCAGGTTCACGGACAGCTCCGCCTCCTCGACCGTGCCGTCACGCAGTCGCAGCGGCCAGACGTGACCGGCGTTGACGAGCTGGGCGCCGCTTCCGTCCAGGGCGATGCGCACGAGCTGCCCGGTGGCGAAGGTCCGGCGGCCGTGGTCGAGGAGTGCCTGGTGGATCCGGCGGGCCTGTTCGGTGAGGTCCGTCCTGGCGCGGCGAGCGCTGCGGGAGGCGTTGACCAGGAGGGTGGCCATCAGCGAGGCGTCGACGTCGTGCCCCATCGCGTCGGTGACGGACAGGTGCAGCGTGTCGTGGTCGAGGCTGTAGTCGTAGGTGTCACCGGCGCTCTCGGCCGCCGGAACCAGGGCGCAGGCCAGGGCGAACTCGGCAGCCTCACACGAGGGGGCCGTGGGCAGGAGCTGGTGCTGGATCTCCGCTGCCAGGCTCACCGGGATTGTGCGCCGCCCCCAGTGGTAGAGGTCGGTGAAGCGCCGGTCGGTGACGACGATGTACGCCAGCGCGTGCGCGGCCTCCTCGATCTGCTCCAACACGTCTTCCGTGGCCAGGGGCAGGAACAGTTCGAGGAGCCCGATGGTGTCGCCGCGGTTGGTGACAGGGGCGAGTACCCGCTCCCCGGGTGCGCGCACCGCCTTCTGGGTCCGCAGGACGTCTTCGTAGACGCTGTCGGCGAGGGGGATCCCCTCGGCGTGGATGATCCGATCGGGGCCGCCCCCTTCCTGCCCGGCTGTCGCGTCGCCGACCCGCACCACCCGTCGGCCCACGATGTCGACGAACAGGAACGACACAGAGCGCGCGCCGAACCGGTCGCGCAGATTCCGCGCCACGACATCGAGGGAGCCCACCGGCGCGGCGGCCTCCGCCGCCGCCAGCACCTCTGCCAGTCCGATCCGTTCACGCGTCATATCCGCCTCCCGGGGTTACGCAGGCTCCTGCCCGCCGAGCGGACGGAAATTACCGCCACGTCCCACTCCGGCCCGTATGCGAGGGAAGCCCTTGACCAGATACGGCGACGTCAGCGGCGTCAGGCCGGGGGCGGAGCGCGCTCGCCCCTGCCCGGCCACCTGGCGGAGCGAGCCGTTCCGAGGATCTCGCCGTGCTGGGAGCGCCACCCGGCCCGGCGGTCCTCGGCGCCTACGATGCCCCCGTGAGCAACGAAAGCGGAGTTCCGGAATCACTGGTCGCTCTCCAGCGGACCCTGAACGCGGCGGCCGAGGAAGCCCGTTCGCACGGCTCCTCGCGAGAGGACTGGCGGCCGTGGGTGGAAGCGGCGGCCGCGGCCGAGAACGCCGTCGCGGAACACGCCGCGGCCGCCGGTGTCGACGTGGACGAGCTGCGGTCGGCCGTCGAGAGAGCCGCGCGTACGGCCTGACCGCCACGGGTTGCCACTCCTCGCCCGTCCGATGTGCTCGACGCCCTGGACGGCTCCACCCGGCACCCGGTGGTGCGAGCGGTTCCGTCGTCCCGGGTGCCGGGACACGCTCCCCCGGCGGACCCGGCGGACCCGGCGGACCCGGCGGACCCGGCGGACCCGGCGAACCCGGCGGAGCGTCGGCGCGTCGGCGCGTCGTCAGAGCGGTGTGCGCAGGCTGGAGCGGCCGGCGCGCCAGGCGGTGAGCGTGCGTTCCCCGGCGTGGGCGTCCAGCAGGTCGGTGGCCGCGACGCCGAAGGCGACGTCCGCCTCCAGCCACGGTTCGTCCGCCAGTAGTCCGCCGACCACCTCGCGGCGCACCACCTGTTCGTGGACGGCGTCGGCCTCCACGTGCTCGGCGTAGAAGTGCACGGCCGCTTCTCCCGCGCCCGTACGGCGCATCGCCTGCGCCAGCCGGCGGGAGGGCGGCGACGAGGTGACCTCGACGGCGGCGAAGTGTCCGACCAGGGCGCCGCGCAGCGCGCGGTGCAGGCCGAACATCGACATCAGGTTGACGCTCGCCAGCGTCTCCGCCGTCGCGGCGTCCACGTAGCGGCCGTACGCCGTGTCCAGGCCGAGGTCCGTCATCAGGCCGGCGAACAGCCGTGAGTGCATCCGGTCCGCCCGGCCGCCGCCGTACTCGTCGAACTCCACCGCGACCATGCCCGCCTTGGCCCTGCCCCGCAGCCGGGGGACCACCCACAGGTGCGGGTCCGCCTCCTTGAGGTGGTAGAGCGAACGCTGGGCGGCGTACTCGCGCAGCTGCCACAGCTCACCCTCGTCGCGGAGGAAGTGCGAGAGCCCCGTGCCGTCCACCGGCTCGGTCAGAATCCCGGCGAACGCCTCGTCGGCGGTGCGCGGCCGGTCCTCGGTGTCCGCGCGCAGGGCGTCCAGGAAGCGGCGTTCCAGTCCCGCCCGCAGCCCGAGCAGGGCCGGGTCCCACTCCCAGGCGGGGTCGACGCCCCCGAAGCCGCGGTAGTGCAGTTCGTAGCAGAGGTAGAGCGCCAGGTGCAGGTCGTCGCCGTACGGGTCGGCGGCCCGGACGGCGCCGTCCGGCGGCGGCGGGGCGCTGCCCCGGCCGGGACCGCTCCGCAGCATGCGCAGAACCCCGTCGCTGAGGGTGCCGCGGCCGGCGGGCGGGACGGGCTCGCCAGGTTCCGCTTCGGTCAGTTCCGCCGAATTCACTCCTCGGCCCCCTCACCGGCGGCACTCGTGTCGTCCGGATCGCGTTCACGGCCGGTCCGATGTGTCCCGGAGTCCTTGGTCCTGCGGCGGTGGCTGGTGTCGCACCAGGGGTAGGTCCTGCTGCGCCGGCAGGCGCACAGGGCCACGGTGAACCGGTCCGACCGCACGGTGCTCCCGTCCTCCAGCGTCACTTCCACCGGTCCCTCGACGAGGAACGGTCCGTCCCGTGTCGGGGTGACGCGGCAGGGGGCGTTGCGTGTGTCACGAGTGTCAGGCGTGTTCTTTATGTCGTGAATGTTACGAGTGTCACGCGGCGCGTTCGGCACGGATGATCACCAGCTCTTCCTTGTCGTCTCCGGGCGCGATCAGGCCGCGGTCCAGCAGCCACTGCCGCCGCGACGACAGGACGGGACCGAAGGGCACGGAGCGCCGGTCCGTCACCCCGGCCGGCAGGCCCGCGCGCTCCAGCATGGCCAGCGTCGCGGGTACCCCGCACAGCGCCGAGTGGACGAGGAGCAGCGCCCCGCCGGGCCGGAGCAGCTTCGCCGCCCCGTCGCACAGCCGGTCGATGATCAGGCGCCCGTCCCGGCCCGCGTCCCACGCCCTGGCGGGGCCCCGGACGGGCGGGCCGGCGTCGGGCGCGGGCACGTACGGCGGATTGCTGAGGATGAGATGGAACCGCCTGCCGACGGCAGGGGCCAGCAGGTCGCCCCGGACGGCCTCGACGCTCAGCCCGGCGAGCACCGCGTTCGCGCGGGTGGCGAGCACCGCGCGGCGGGTACGGTCCACGGCCGTCACCCGCGCACCCCGCCGCGCCGCGGCGAGTGCGAGGAAGCCCGATCCCGTTCCCACGTCCAGGACCGCCGTCCCGGTGCCGACCGTCTCCTGTTCCAGCGCGTCACGCAGCAGCAGCGTGTCCTCCTGGGGGCCGTAGACGCCGCGCGGCAGCATCACCCGGCCGCCCTTGTCGTACGTACCGATCAGACCGAGCACCGGCGCACCTCCTCGCTCATCGCTCCCGCCGGACCCACCGGGCCCGCCGCTTTCAACGCCCCCGCCGCTCCGGCCGGACCCGCGCCGACGGAACCGCCGGGACCACGGGAACCAGCGGGGCGGGCGGTCTCACCGATCGTGGAGAGGCAGGACTGGTCTCCTCCGAATGGAGGGCCAAACACACCACAGAGCGCATACGTCACTTTCTTCACCGTCCTCCCGTGCCCACGAAGCCGCGCTTCTCACGGCGCGGCCCTCATCGGTCGCGGATCACACATCCGGCCCCCGGCCCCGCAGTGCGGCAGGGCACGTGCCGGCCGCCGGTGCCCCGCAGCCCGACCGGCGCCCGCCTGGGCGGACGGCCCCGCCGGCCCCCGGCTGCCCGTCGAGGGCCTCGACGCCCGTCGTCCGGCGTCGGCGAACGGCTTCGCCACTGCGCCACTGCGAGGCCGTTCGGTACGGCTCCGACGACGACCGTGTCCGGCATGGCGCCTCCTGGGGGTTCGCGTCGGGCCCGTGTCAGGGCCGGGACGGCCGCGCGGGCGCACCGCCGCTCCGGCCGGTTCAGACAGCGGCGCGCGGCCGGGGGGAGCGCTCCACCACGTCCGCCAGCCGGGCCAGCATCGTGCGGTGCCGCAGCTGGGCCAGGGCGTCCACGACCGTGTTGTGGAGCATTCCGCCCGGTCCGCGCAGGGGATGTTCGTCGATGACGACGAGGGCGTTCTCGCCCCACGGGCGGATGTCGAGGGCGATCCGGGCGGTGCCGAGGGGGCCACTGTCGGCCTCCAGCTCCAGCACTCCGGGCTTCTCGCACCGGCGGACGGTCGTGGTGCCGGACGCCGTCCACCGTCCCAGCCGGATCGTGTACGTGATGCTGGATCCGACCTCCGGCCACGTCCCGTCCCCGGGGCGGGAGCCGGACGTACCGACCACCCAGTCCCCGTAGCGCGAACCGTCCGCGAGGACCGCCCACACTTCCGCCACGGGCCTCTCGATCAATCGGTGTCGTACGGCCATCGGCCCTCCAGCCCTGGTCCACGGCCCCGAGTGGGTCGGCCGCCGGGATTCGGCGCGCCCACCCGCATGCCTCTCACTGTCGCAGGCGTTCGGCCGGGCCGCCGCTTGTCGGCCGGCGGCGGAGCGCTACGCGTCCCGCTTGGTGTGGGAGAGCAGGTTTCTGCGTATCGCGCTGTCGGAGCGGGGCGTGGCGCGGGGGCCGTGCCATTCGAGGAACAGGACGGTGGCGTCGTCCTGGAGCCGGCCGTCCTGGTAGTCGAGGACGCTGTGCACGAGTCGGCGCAGGGTCTCGGGGACGGGCAGGCCCTCGGCGTTGTGGCTCAGGATGAAGTCCACGAAGCGGGCGAGCCCGAACTCCTCACCGTCGGGGTTCTTCGCCTCGGTGATGCCGTCGGTGTGGAGGACCAGGCGGTCGCCGGGGTGCAGTTGTTCGTGGCAGAGGGTCGCCCCGACGCCCAGGTCGGTGCCCAGGGGGTGGGCCGGCGGACAGGACAGCATGCCCGTCCAGGTCTCGTCGTGGCGGATGATCACGGGCGCGTGATGGCCGTGGCTGATCCAGTCGATCCTGCCCGTGTTGCTGTCCAGGTCGAGCAGGACGGCGGTGCAGTACCGATCGCCGCCGAGCTGTTCGATCAGGGTGCGTTCGACGAACTCGCCGGTCTCGGTCAGGTCCACGTGCTGACGGCGGGCGTTGCGGCAGGCGGCCACGGCCAGGTTGGCGGTGATGCCGGCCGTCACGTCGTGTCCCATCGCGTCGAAGACACCCAGGTGCACCACGCCGTCGGACAGCGCGTAGTCGAAGGCGTCACCGCCGACCTCGTAGGCGGGCTCCAGCGCCGCGCTGATCGTGACCTGCCCGTTGGCGAACGACCGCGGCGGCATCAGGTTCCACTGGAGCTCCGCGGCCACCGTCATCGGCTGCTTGCGGACCAGCCGGGCGTAGGAGTCGCTCTGGTCGCGCACCGAGATGACCAGCAGGGTGAGCATCGACGCCAGACGCTGCAACAGCAGGGTCTGCTCCGGCGAACCGTCGGTGTCGGCTCGCAGGGCACCCAGCCGCTCCGCCCCGTTCAGCAGCGGTGTCCACCACGGCCCCGGCCCCTCCCCGGCGGGCCCCACCGGTGCGAGGCCCGTGAACGAGAGACCCGCCGCCGTGCTGTCGATCCGCAGTTCACCGGCTTCGTCGCCGGAGCCCGACCCGCAGTCCGGCCCCCGGCCGGTGAGCAGGCGGAGAACGTCTTCCTGGAGATCGGCCAGATAGATCAGGGGGTTGCCGAGCCCCGCGCGGGCGGCCTGCTCACGCACCAGGCCCGGCAACTGCTCCAGGGACAGCCCGTGACTGGCGTCCAGCAGCCCGGCGAACATGCGGTCGACGTCGGACACAGCATCACCCGCTCTGGCTCCGTGACCA
Source organism: Streptomyces sp. NPDC104581 (assembly GCF_055583685.1). Classification (NCBI taxonomy): domain Bacteria; kingdom Bacillati; phylum Actinomycetota; class Actinomycetes; order Kitasatosporales; family Streptomycetaceae; genus Streptomyces; species Streptomyces sp. NPDC104581. The sequence continues at coordinate 18,781 of NZ_JBVJNN010000054.1, read as the reverse complement.
TCCGCGTCCGTCCGGAACCCTGATGGGTCGTCCCGCACGACGCGCACGCCGGGAAGCCGCTGAAGACCGTGCCCCATCAGCGTAGAGGCGATGTGGCCGGACCGCAGGACGGTGCCCCGCTCCGGCCGCGCTCAGAACGCGTAGCGGACGCGCAGCCACGGCGCGTGGTCGGCCAGCAACTGCCGCATCCGCGTGAGGGACCGCCCCTTGATCTCCTGGGAGTACCGCACGTTGAGGTCTCCGTTCTGCGAGCGCTTGACCGTCTGGGCGGCCGGCTGCCACAGCACCTCCTCGGCACGGGGGTGCCAGCCGAGATTGACCTCGTGGAGCGCCTGGTTGTGCGTGAGCATGATGATCTCGGCCGCCGCCTGCTTCTTCACCCGGGCGGGCAGTACGTCGTCGAGACGGGTGAGCAGGTCGGCCCAGTCCCGCTGCCACCCCGGGCGCAGGACGACGGGCGAGAGGTTGAAGTGGACCTCGTACCCGGCGTCGAGGAAGTCGGGGGCCGCGGCGATCCTGTCCGGGACCGGGCTGGTGCGGATGTCCAGCAGCCGGGCGTCGTCGGGAGGCATGAGCGAGAAGCGCACGCGGGTACGCCCCTGGGGGTCGAGCGCGAGCAGGTCCGGGTTGACGAACTTGGTCGCGAACGACGCCTTCGCGGTCGGCAGGCCGCGGAACGCGGCGACCAGGTCCGCCGTGTTGTCGCAGAGCAGGGCGTCGACCGAGCAGTCGCCGTTCTCGCCGATGTCGTAGACCCAGGCCCGCGGATCGCACTGGTTGGGTTCGGTCTTCGGGCCCTGGGCCCGTACGTGGCGTTGGACGTGCGCCACGACGGCCTCGATGTTGGTGAAGAGGGTGATGGGGTTGGCGTAACCCTTGCGGCGCGGGACGTAGCAGTACGCGCAGGCCATCGCGCACCCGTTGGAAGCGCCCGGGGCGATCCAGTCGGCCGACCTGCCGTTGGGGCGGGTGTGGAGCGTCTGCTTCACCCCGAGGACGAGTGTCTCGGTCTTGACCCGGACCCACCGGGCGATGTTGCCGTCACTGCCGTGCAGCGAGGGGATCCGCCAGTGGCTCCCGACCTCGGTCACCCGCGCCCCCGGCAGCCGCGCCATGATCTGCCGCCCGCGCGGAGAGTCCAGCGCGGCCGGTTCCGCGAAGACCTCCCGCACGTCGAGGAGGCGGCGGGCCTGCGGGCCGTCCCGGAACGCCCCGCCCGTGTCCGGGGCCGGTGTGACGTCCTGCCAGCCGAAGAGCGCCGGCTGCTCGGCGTGTTCGGACGGGCCGGTCGACGACGGCTCGTTGCTGCGGTTCACACCGCATTCTCACCTTTCGCCAACGCTGCTGGGACGGCGCCCCGGCATCCTCGCGGTCATGGGACGGACACTCGACACCAGGGCGCAGGTCACGCGCCTGCTCCAACGCACGGGTTTCGACGCGAACGCGGACGCGGTGGACGCCGCGGAGAAGTCCGGCTTCGCGGAGACCCTCGACCGGGTGCTGGCCGGCGGGCGGGACCCCGGCGCCGACGCGACGCCCGCACCCCGGCCGGGGCCCCTGCCACCGCGCAACACCCAGGCCAAGGAGCGTCTGGAGAAGCGCAAGCGGCAGGACGGGCGTACGGAAGGCGAGGACGACGGTGCCAAGCGGGCCGCGTTCCCGGCCACCGCCACCGCTCCCTCCGACGACGCGAGTCCGGCCCCGGACCCCGGCGGCCGGACCGACGAGAAGCCCGGCGGTGCGGACGGGGAGCGAGAGGACGACCCCGTACGCAAGCAGTACCGGCAGGAACTGCGCCGACAGCGCCAGGAGTTGACGCTGTGGTGGCTGGACCGCATGGTCGCGGCCGAGCGTCCGTGGGCCGAGAAGCGCACACTCCTGTGGCACAACCACTGGGCCACCTCGATCCAGAAGGTGAAATCCGCAGCGGCGATGCTCCGGCAGAACGAGACACTGCGGCGGCTGGGCGGCGGCGACTTCCGCACGCTGGCCCGCGCCATGGTCACGGACCCCGCGCTGATGGTGTGGCTGGACGCCGACGGCAGTACGGCGAAGGCCCCGAACGAGAACCTGGCGCGCGAGCTGATGGAGCTGTTCGTGCTCGGCGTGGGCAACTACACCGAGACCGACGTGCGCCAGGCGGCGGCGGCTCTCACCGGCTGGACCCTCGACCGGAGGGCCCACCCCTGGGAGTCCCGCTTCCAGCCGCGCCGCCACGATCAGGGTCCGCAGACAGTCGTCGGTACGAAGGCGGGCTTCACCGCCCAGACCCTCGTCGACCATCTGGTGAGCCTGCCCGACTCGCACGCCCATGTGGCGCGACGCATGTGGGGCGCGCTGGTCGGCAGTGAGAACGGCCCGGCCGATGCGGCTCTGGCGCGGGTCACCGCGGCGTACGGCGCGCGGCGCGACAGCACGGCGATGTTCCGGGCGATGTTCACCGACGAAGCCTTCACGGACGCCGACAACGTGCTGGTCAAGCAGCCGGTGGAGTACGTGGTCGGCAGCCTGCGCGCCTTCGGCGTACGGCCCTCGAAGCTGCCGGAGAAGGTCCGGGAGCCGCTGCTGACCCGGACCCTGGCCGGGCTCGGTCAGGTGCCGTTCGCGCCGGAGAGCGTCGGCGGCTGGCCGGCCGGTGCCGCCTGGCTGACCACGGCCGCCGCGCAGGTCCGGATCGGTTTCGCGCAGGCACTCGTCCGGCAGGCCGATCTGAGCGACGTGGAGAAGGCGTCGGCGAAGGAACGTCCGGAGCTGCTGGCCCGGAAGCTCGGCGTCCCGAGCTGGGGCGACAGCACCCGCGGCGTCCTCACCGCCGCCGCGAGCGACCCGCGCAGGATCACGGCCGTCGCGTTGACCGCCCCCGAACACCTCGTACTGAGCTGAAGGAGAGAGCGCACGTGGACACCTGGACCCGACGCAAGTTCCTCACCACCAGTGGTGTGGTCGGCGGGGCCGCGCTCGCCGCCGGCGCCACCGCGTGGGGTGTGGACGAACTGCTCGCGACCGGCTCCGGCGAACCGGACGCCGACGCGGCCACCCTCGTACTCGTCACCCTCTACGGCGGCAACGACGGCCTCAACACCCTGGTGCCGGCCGCCGATCCCCGCTACCAGGACCTGCGTGGCGATCTCGCCTACGACGAGGACGAGGTCCTGGCACTGGGCGAAGGGCTCGGCCTCAACCCGGGGATGAAGGGCATGAAGGCCCTCTGGGACGAGAAGAGGCTCGCGGTCGTACGCGGGGTGTCCTACCCGAAGCCGGACCACAGCCACTTCCGTTCGATGGGGATCTGGCAGACCGCGTCACCCGCCGGGCCGGTGCCCTCCGGATGGCTGGGCCGCTGGCTGGACCACGCCGGCGGCGGCGACCCGCTCAAGGGGGTCTCCGTGGGCGCCACCCTGCCGCCGCTGATGGCCGGGGAGAGCACCGCCGGCGCGGCCGTACGGCTGGGCGGCCGCGAGCTGCCGGACGCCTGGCGGCGCACCTGCTCCGAACTGTCGCGCGTCGGCGACGGCGCCCATCCGCTGCTGAAGCGGGCCGGGACCTCGCTGGCCGATCTCACGGAAGTCTCCTCGGCCTTCAGCAACGCGGAGGAGCCGGACACCCAGGATCCCGGCGAGCCCCGCGACGAGGACGAGGGGAACGAGGGAGCCTCCGCCGGCGGTCAGGGCGAACTCGGCGCCCAGCTCGACGTCGTGGCCAGGGCCATCGAGGCGGGGGTGTCCACCCGTGCCTACAGCGTCAGCCTCGGCGGCTTCGACACCCATGCCAACGAGAAGGCCACCCAGTCCCGGCTGCTGGGCGCGCTCGACAGCGATCTGAGCCGCTTCCTGGAGCGCGTCCGCAGGACGGGGGCCGGCCGGAAGGTCGTGGTCGTCGTGTACTCGGAATTCGGCCGCCGCCCCCGCGCCAACGCCAACCAGGGCACCGACCACGGCACCGCGGGACCGGTGTTCGTGATCGGCGAACCGGTCAAGGGGGGCTTCTACGGCGACCAGCCGAGCCTGACCGACCTCACCGACGACGATCTGCGCACCACGACGGACTTCCGCGACGTGTACGCCACCGTGCTGCGCGACGTCCTGGACACCGACCCGGCGAAGATCCTCGACGGCCACGACAGGACGCTGGCGTTCCTCTGACGACCGTTCCTCTGACGACCCTCCCGTAGCACCGCCCGCTGGGTCGTGTCTTCGATGTCCCGCCTGGCCCGCGACGCCTGGCGCGGCGTATCGCCGCGTGGTCGTAAGTCGGCCGGGTACGCCCGGTGCGAGACCGGTCCTCCGCCTCGCGACGCACCGCGCCGGCCGCCGCGGGCCCCGGCCCTGCGGGCGGACGGCGCTACTTCGAAGACACGGCCTGACGCCCCGGGGATGCCAGTGGCAGGTGGACGCTCACGCGTGTGCCGCCGCCCGCCTCGCTGGAGAGGCCGACGGTGCCCGCGTGCGCCTCGGCCACCGCCGCGACGATCGCCAGCCCCAGTCCGCTGCCCTCGCCGCTGTGCGCGGGGTCGGCCCGGTAGAAGCGGTCGAACACGCGGGGCAGCGCCCCGGCCGCGATCCCCGGGCCCTCGTCCGCGACCTCCAGCACGGCGGTGGCGGGGCCGGCCGGCCTCCGGCCGTCCCCGGAGGAGGACGTACGGACGGTCCGGACCGTGATCCGCGCCGGGGTCCCGGCCGGGGTGTGGTTGCGCACGTTCGCCAGCAGGTTGTCCACGACACGGCGCAGCTGCTCGGCGTCCCCGTGCACCACGGCCCCCTCCTCCGCCCGGAGCGTCAGCGGGCTCCCGGGGTCCACGACGCGGACGGCGGCGACCGCGTCACGGGCGACGGCGGCCAGATCCACGGGCCCGCGCCGCCCGGCCGGCACCGTGTCCGGGACGGTGTCCAGCCGGGCGAGCAGCAGCAGGTCGTTCACGAGGCGCCGCATGCGCAGGGCCTCGGTGGTGATGCCGTTCATCGCCCGCTCGCGCTGCTCGGGCACGGCCAGCACGCCCTGGTGGTGCAGGTCGGCGTAGCCGAGCACCGCCGTGACGGGGGTGCGCAGTTCGTGCGAGGCGTCGGCGACGAACCGGCGCAGCCGGTCCTGGGCGGCCTGCTGTCTGTCCAGCATCGTGTTGAGTGCCAGACCGAGCCGGCCCACCTCGGTGTCCTCCCCCGCCGGAGCGACCCGGCCCTCGGTGTGTCCGGCGGCGATCGTGTCCGCGGCGTGCGCCATCGTCTCCAGCGGTCGCAGACCGCGGCGCAGGATCCACAGTCCGGCACCGGCCAGCAGGACCAGCGCGCCGCCCGTCGCGGCGGCCTCCGCGACCAGCAACCGCCGCATGGTGCCTTCCAGTTGATCCAGCGGCACGGCCGCGACGAGCGTGCCGCGGCCCGGTACCCGCTGGGTCAGCAGCCGGTACTCCGGGCCGCCCGCCCGTACCGAACCCACTGTGACCGGCTCGCGCCGGCCCGGCTTCGGCAGGGGATCCGGCACCCGCGGGGCGGCGTCCGCCGGGTCGCGCAGACCGGGCGCCAGCTCCCGTACGCTCCCGTCGGGCCGGTGGAGCTGGAGGTGGAACTCCGACGCCCCCAGCAGCCGTACGTCGCCGCCGAGCACCCCGCCGGGGCCGGACTCCGTCAACTGCTGTGCCACGCGCTGGCGTACGGCGCGCAGTGTGATGTCGGTGCGGTCGGTGAGATAGCCGCGCAGCGCCCCGTAGACCACCGCGTCCAGGGCGAGCAGCACCGTGGCCGCGAGCACGAGCACCGCCAGCAGCAGCCGCCCGCGCAGAGAACGCGGCCGTACCGCCAGCCGCGCGGCGGGGCGGGGGCTCACCGGCTCTCCGGTGCGCGCAGCGTGTAGCCGATGCCGCGACGGGTCTCGATCAGGGACGGCCCCAGCGCGTCCAGCTTGCGGCGCAGATAGGAGATGTACGTCTTCACCACTCCCGGATCGCCGTCGCCGAAGTCCCAGACGTGTTCGAGGAGTTGCTCGTGCGTCAGCACCCGGCCCTGATGCGCCAGCAGATGGCACAGCAGCCGGTACTCCGTGGGCGAGAGCTCCACCCGCCGGCCCGCCCGGCGTACCTCGTAGGTGGCGGTGTCCACCTCCAGGTCGGCGCAGCTGAGCACGGTCCGAGCCGTCCGGCCCTCGCCCCGGCGCAGTACGGCCCGCACCCGGGCGGCGACCTCCGCCAGCCGGAAGGGCTTGGTGATGTAGTCGTCGGCCCCCAGATCCAGTCCGTCCACCACGTCCGCCCCGCTCTCCCGGGCGGTGAGGAAGACCACCGGCACCTCGGAGCCTCCCTGGCGCAGGCGCCGGACCACCTCGAAACCGTCCAGGTCCGGCAGCATCACATCGAGCAGTACGAGGTGGGGGGCGTGCTCCCGTACGGCGGCGAGCGCGTCGCGGCCGGTGGCCGCCTCCGTCACCTCGTACCCGAGGAACCGCAGCGAGGTAGCCAGCACATCCAGGATGGCCGGCTCGTCGTCCACGACGAGAAGCCGGCTGCCGCCGCCCGGTGATTCGTTCGGTGTGCTCATGGACAGGCATCCTGACACCCCGGGCCCGGCCGGGTCCCGCGCGTCCGACCAGGCCGCGAACGGCCGCGCAAGGCGAAATGGGCCTCACTGTACGGGAGTTGGCGACTCTACCGGCCGGTATGTCCTTGTTCCCGAAAAGGCGACCCGTTACGGACGCTTGGTCATACTCTGGCCGCCTGCCGGGCCCTTTGGGGGGTGCCCGGCCTCGATCAGAAGGACGTCCATGCGCTACTCCCGCACGCTCTCCACTGTCGCCGCGATCGCCGCGGTGGCCGCCGGAACGGTTCTGTTGCCCTCGCAGGCGCAGGCCGCCGGGTCGGTCCACCTGTACAAGATCTACTACGACAGCCCCGGCACGGACACCCGCTCCAACGCCAGCCTCAACGGCGAGTACGTGCAGATCCGCAACACCACCACCAGGGCGGTCAGTCTGACGGGCTGGTCGGTGGTGGACGGGTCGAACCACAAGTACACGTTCGGCAGTTACTCCCTCGCGCGGGGCAAGACCGTGACCGTACGTACGGGGAGGGGCACCAACACCGCGGCCAACCGCTACCAGGGGCGCGCCGCGTACGTCTGGAACAACGACCGCGACAAGGCGACGCTCAAGAAGTCCACGGGGGCCGTGGTGGACACCTGCTCGTACAACTCGACACGGGTCGACCACAAGGTCTGCTGATCCGGGGCGGCGCCGGTGCTCACCCACTCGACGAGAGGGCGGGCGCCGGCGCCGGCCGCCCGGGGTATAAGGCCCCGGTCCATGCCCCGATCCATGCCCCGGTCATCGATCCTCCACATCCCGACGCACAACCAGCTCTGGAATTCCGGTGTCTAGCAGGTGACCAGTGGGACAAGTCGTCCCGCTTCCGTACGTTCGAGGAGACCCACCGTGCGTCAGCACAAACGCCTCTCGCGCCTGACTTCGACAACCGTGGCCGCGGCAGCGGCCGCCGCGGCCCTGCCGCTCGCCCTCGCCCCCGGTGCCCACGCGGACGAGCCCGTCGCGCCGGATCTGACCGTGTCCGAGCTGTCGGGGAATCAGCTCAGGCCCGGCGAGGTCCGCGACGACTCCGTCACGCTCACCAACAACGGCACCGCCGCCACGGACGGTGTCACCTTCCGGCTGCGGCTCACCCGCGGACTGGCCTTCACCGAGCCCGTCGACGGCTGTACGTACTCGACGGTGGGGGACAGGATCAGGCAGGCGGTGTGCGAGCTGGACGTCGGTATCGCGCCGGGCGAGAGCTACACGGTGCCGGTGAGGTTCAAGGTGCTGAAGAAGGCGCTGATGGAGGTCGTCGAGTACGGCACGAGCCGCACCGGTGAGGACCCGGGGGAGGGTTACGACGAGGCGCACCGGCGCCTCGCGCTGGACACCGACAACTCGGCCGACCTCGTCGCCACGGGGGACAAGGCCAAGGGGAGGCCCGGCAGCCAGGTCATCGTCACGCCGTCGATCCGCAACGACGGACCGGGCTGGATCCAGAACAACGAGAGCGACGACCACCCCGCTCTCCTCGTGAACGTGCCCGAGGGCACCAAGGCCGTCGAAGTCCCCGCCGAGTGCAGGCCGTTCGGGATCGACGGACCGACCGGTCCTTCGGAGCCGGGGCACCCGAAGTACGTCTGCCAGGAGGACGACTACACCCTGGAGGTCGGTGAGACCGAGGCGTTCGCCTTCGTCCTGAAGATCGACAAGGGGCGGAAGGCGGACACGTCCGGCGAGGTCAAGGCCACGTCCAACTACGACATCGACCCCGTCTACGACACCGACAAGGCCAACAACTCCGCCGCGTTGAGCATCGACGTCCTGTAAGCGGGGGAGCGCAGGAAGGCGGGCGGGGGCCCGGGGGCGTTCGCCGGCGACAGCGCCGGTGGCCGCCCCTTCCGGGTGCCCTCTCCCGCCTTCCTGCGCTCCCGTCTTCCCGCCCCTCTCGCGTACCTACGCCGGTCCCGCCGTCAGACGGGAGGCCGACGCGATCGTCGCGCGCGCCTCGCGTTCGGTGAGGCCCGTCCGTACGGCGGCGTCGACGAGCGTCTCCAGGAGGGAGTCGCCGAAGCCGTGTTCGTACGCCCGGCAGGCCGCCCAGAACAGCCGGGTGTTGCGCTGACCCGCGTGCGCGGCGAGCACGAACTGGACGAGGCCGTGCCCCTGCGCGGGACGGCCCCGGTGGCTTCCCGGCCCCGAGTGGCGCCCGCGCTCGGGGGGCGTGAGCAGGCGCAGCAGGGCGCGCGGGCAGGGTGCGGGGGTGAGGCCGGCGGCGCCGGGGGCGAGACGGTACGCGCCCCGGGCGGTGACGGAGCCGGGGCCGACGAGATAGCCGCCCGCGCCCCGTACGTCGATGCCGGGTGCCAGGCGCCCCGCCGAGTTGGGGACGGTGATCCCGGCCGGACCCGACAGCCAGATGTGCCGGCCGCCGCTCGGGGTGAGTACGACCACGGTCTCCGGCAGCGTGAACAGGTGCTGGAAGGCGAGCTGCTGGAGCGCGGCGACCGAATCCGGGGCCGGGCCGGACGCCCCGGTCGGCGTCACGTCCAGGTCGACGCCGATCAGATGGTGCGGCGCCCGCCCGCAGGCGATGCCGTACCCCGTCGCCCAGGGCGCGGCGGCGAACAGCGCCCGTACGGCGGCGGGGTCGGTCGTGGCGTCGTGCACGCCGTGGCCCGGCAGGCCGCACTCACCGCGGCACATACCCGGCCCGCCCGCACCGCCCGGCACGGCTCCACCGCCCGCACCGCCCGTCGCGCCCGGACCGGGCTCGTTGCGGTGTGGTGAGCGCAGCGCGGGGAGCTTGCTGGCGGACAGCGGGATGACGGGGAAGCCGCTCTCGGCCGCGGAGAGGGCGTGAGCGAGGGCCAGGGTGGTCGAGTGCCGGGCGGTGATGGCCATGCGTCCATGTTCGCACTGATGTTCGAAGAACGGGAGTGGGAAAGATTGGCCGAAAGCGTGCCGAAACGCTTCGCCTCTTGCGGGAGCCGGGTTGTGGCGTGGTCCGTACGGCCCGGTACGAGACGAACTGGCCTGTTGATGTCAGGAAGGGGGTTTATCGACTTGTCCTCACGCTTGCGAGGGAATAACCCCCTCGGGGCTGGTTCGCCGGGGATTCGGTGGGCAATTCTTGATCCGCGACGTCGAGCACAACGTCGGGGCGGTCGGCCAACTGCCCGGACAAGAGCCGTACTTCTCATTCACGAAGATCTCGTTCCTGGAGGAACTGACATGGCACGTTTCCGTACAGCCCGCGTCTTCGCCGCCGTCGCCGCCCTGCCTCTTGCCGCGGCCCTCTTCACCACCTCTGCCTCGGCCGACGACTTCGCGGACGACGGATCGAACGCCAGCGTGGCCACGATCGTGGGCAGCGGCGTCGGTGACGACAATTCCGGTAATTCGACGACCACCCAGCAGGTCGCCACGGGTGCCGGTGCGTCCAACCAGAACAACACCGCCAACGTGAACGGCTCCGGCTTCACGGTGATCGACCAGTCCAACGAGAATGTCGCGGTGAACTTCGTCAATCTCTGGTGACACGGCCCGACGGGGGGCTTGGCTGAGGGGTCAGCCACGGTCTGCGCGACGGTACTCCGGTGTCGGCGCGCAGACCGTCCTCATATGTACCCGTCCTCGTGTGCGTCCGTGCGGCGCCCGCTCGTCCGGCGCCCGTACCCCGTCACCGCACGCCGTCGCCACCCCTGGTCGTACACGCCGCGCCGCGCTCCGCCTCCTCATCAAGGTGTACGGCTCCGACACCACCGCCCTCGCGTGCGCGGCCCGCACGGCTCCCACCTGCGGGGCCCGTCCGCACAAGGGCTCAGGACCGTTCCGCCACGCGGGGCTCAAGATCCACACCGGCTCACCGCCTCGGGCGCCGACCCTGACGAGCGTCCACCGCTCCTCCACCTTCAGTAGGTGAAGCCGGTACTCCCCCTACTCCCTGAGGCGGACGCAGCTTCGGGACCTGGGGCCGATCCCCCGGGAGGGGCCCGCTCCTAGCGTGGAGCCATGACCACGCCCGTCTGCACGAGCGCCTCCAAGGCCGTCTCGTATTCGCCGTACCACCCGAACTCGCACCCACCCGCGCACTCCGCGCACCAGCCGCAGTCACACGCGCCCTACAAGTCCTTCTCGTCGTACGTACGGGCGCGGGGGCCCGTGCTGCTGCGTACCGCGCGCTCGCTCACCGCCAATCCGAGCGACGCCGAGGACCTTCTCCAGACCGCTCTCACCAAGACGTACGTCGCCTGGGACCGGATCGAGGACCACCGTGCCCTCGACGGATACGTCCGCCGCGCCCTGGTCAACACCCGTACCTCGCAGTGGCGCAAGCGCAAGGTCGACGAGTTCGCCTGCGAGGAACTGCCCGAGCCGGCCGGCCTCCCGGCGCCGGACCCCGCCGAGGAGCGCGTGCTGCACGACGCGATGTGGCGCGCGGTGATGAAGCTGCCGGACCGCCAGCGCGCGATGGTGGTGCTCCGTTACTACGAGGACCTCAGCGAGGTGCAGACCGCCGAGGTGCTGGGGGTCTCCGTCGGCACGGTGAAGAGCGCGGTGTCGCGGGCGCTGGGGAAGCTCCGCGAGGATCCGGAGCTGGTGCCCGTCCGCTGAGTTCGCGACCGTGTTTTCTACTCCCGGGTAGTGACATACCGCGTGGTATGTGCGCAGAATCGCCGCACAGCTTGTCGACACGCCGCGCTTCTGTCGCGTAGCGCCAGCGCCCACCGGGAGGACGCCGTGCTGAGCACCATGCAGGACGTACCGCTGACAGTGACCCGCATCCTGCGCCACGGGATGACCATCCACGCGAAGTCACAGGTCACCACCTGGACCGGGGAGAGCGAGCCGCAGCGCCGCAGTTTCGCGGAGGTCGGCGCGCGTGCGGCACAGCTCGCCGGCGCCCTGCGCGACGAACTCGGTGTCACGGGTGACGAGCGGATCGCCACCCTCATGTGGAACAACGCCGAACATGTCGAGGCGTACTTCGCGATTCCCTCCATGGGGGCCGTCCTCCACACCCTCAACCTGCGGCTTCCGCCCGAGCAGTTGGTCTGGATCGTCAACCACGCAGCCGACCGCGTCGTCCTCGCGAACGGCTCACTGCTGCCGCTCCTCGTGCCGCTCCTGCCCCATCTGCCGACCGTCGAGCACGTGGTCGTCACCGGCCCCGGTGACCGGGGGCCGCTCGCCGAAGCCGCCGCAGCGACCGACGGCCGTGTCCGGGTGCACGAGTACGAGGACCTCATCGCCGGGCGCCCCACCACGTACGACTGGCCCGAGCTGGACGAGCGCGCCGCCGCCGCCATGTGCTACACCTCCGGCACCACCGGCGACCCCAAGGGCGTCGTCTACTCGCACCGTTCGATCTATCTGCACTCGATGCAGGTCAACATGGCCGAGTCGATGGGGCTGACGGACAAGGACTCGACCCTCGTCGTCGTCCCGCAGTTCCATGTGAACGCCTGGGGTCTGCCGCACGCCACCTTCATGACCGGCATCAGCATGCTGATGCCCGACCGCTTCCTCCAGCCGGAGCCGCTGGCCGACATGATCGAGCGCGAGAAGCCCTCGCACGCCGCCGCCGTGCCGACGATCTGGCAGGGACTCCTCGCCGAGGTCACCGCCAGGCCGCGAGATCTGAGCTCCATGGTCCGTGTCACGATCGGCGGCTCCGCCTGTCCGCCCGCGCTGATGGAGGCGTACGACAAGCTCGGCGTCCGGCTCTGCCACGCCTGGGGCATGACGGAGACCTCGCCGCTCGGCACGACGTCCAACCCGCCCGCCGGTCTCACCGCCGAGGAGGAGTGGCCCTACCGCGTCACACAGGGCCGGTTCCCCGTCGGCGTCGAGGCGCGGCTGACCGGTCCCGGAGGCGACACCCTGCCCTGGGACAACGAGTCGGCCGGCGAGCTGGAGGTGCGGGGCGCCTGGATCGCCGCCGCGTACTACGGCGGCGTGGACGCCGAACCGCTCAGGCCCGAGGACAAGTTCAGCGAGGACGGCTGGCTCAAGACGGGCGACGTCGGCGTCATCAGCCCCGACGGCTATCTCACCCTCACCGACCGCGCGAAGGACGTCATCAAGTCCGGCGGCGAGTGGATCTCCAGTGTGGAACTGGAGAACGCGCTCATGGGCCATCCGGACGTCGCGGAGGCGGCGGTCGTCGCCGTGCCCGACGACCGGTGGGGCGAACGCCCGCTCGCGACAGTCGTGTTGAAGGACGGCGCGAGCGCCGACTACGAGTCGCTCAAGAGCTTCCTCGCCGAGAGGATCGCCAAGTGGCAGCTCCCGGAGAGGTGGTCGGTCGTGGACTCGGTGCCGAAGACGAGCGTCGGAAAGTTCGACAAGAAGGTGATCCGCAAGCGGTACGCGGACGGTGAGCTGGACGTCACCCGTCTCTGAGGGGTGTCCTTTCCCCGCCGTCGCACCGACTGACCCTGGGGCGAACCTGCTTGAGGGTCAGTTGGTGCCGATCTTCGCCAGCAGTTCCACGATCCGCGACTGCACGTCCTCACTCGTGGACCGCTCGGCGAGGAAGAGCACGGTCTCCCCGGCGGAGAGCTGCGGCAGTTCGGCGCGGTCGATGCTCGTCGAGGTGTAGACGACCAGCGGCGTACGGTTCAACTGGCCGTTCGCGCGCAGCCAGTCGATGATGCCCGCGCGCCTGCGCCGTACCTGCATCAGGTCCATGACCACCAGGTTCGGGCGCATCTGACCCGCGAGCGTGACCGCCTCGCTGTCCGTGCCCGCGCGTGCCACCTGCATACCGCGGCGTTCCAGCGTCGCCGTCAGCGCGAGCGCGATCTCCTCGCTCTCCTCGATCAGCAGCACGCGCGACGGGTGCTGTTCGCTGTCGCGCGGCGCCAGGGCCTTGAGCAGTACGGCCGGGTCGGCCCCGTACGCCGCCTCGCGCGTCGCCTGCCCGAGCCCGGCCGTCACGAGCACCGGGACCTCGGCCGCGACGGCGGCCTGGCGCAGCGACTGGAGCGCGGTCCGGGTGATCGGACCGGTCAGCGGGTCGACGAAGAGCGCCGCGGGGAAGGCGGCGATCTGCGCGTCGACCTCCTCACGGGAGTGCACGATCACCGGGCGGTAGCCGCGGTCGCTCAGCGCCTGCTGCGTGGAGACGTCGGGGGCGGGCCAGACCAGCAGCCGGCGCGGGTTGTCCAGCGGCTCGGGCGGCAGTTCGTCGTCGACGGGGCGGGGCTGCGGGCGGTTCGCGACCTCGACCGCGCCGCCGGGGCCGTCCAGCGGCTGGGGACCTTCCGCGCCCTCGTCCGGGGCCCCTATGGCGTAGGCGCGCCCCTCGGAGTGGGGGCCGTGGCCGAGGGAACCGCCCTGGCCGCCGTGGGAGGGGCCGGAGGGGTGCGGGGCCTGAGGCGCGGAGCCGGGGGCGGGCGCGGTTCCGGTGCGGGGGTCCTCGGGTTCCTGCGGGGCGGACAGCCTGCGGCGGCGGCCCGAGCCGAGGGTCTGGTTCTGCTGCTTGCTGATCTGCTGCGAGAAGGGCACGCCCTGGCCGAGCGTACGGACGCTGAACGCCCGTCCCTGTGTGGAGTCCGCCGACACCGGCTCCTCCTCGGGGAGGGGCTGCGCGGGGGGCAACGGCTGTGCGGCGCGCGGGTCTTGGCGGGCACTGCCCTTGCCGTCGCTGTCGCCCTTGTCGTTGCCGCTCGCCGGACCCGCGCCCGTGGCCGCGCTGTCGGCGTCGTCGTGCGCGTGGGCGTGCTCGGCGGCCTGGGCCGACGCCGGTACCGCTCCGGCGACGGGCCACGACGGCTGCCGGCCGGGCGCGCCCGGCATCACGCCGGCGCCCGAGGCGGTGGGCATCGAGGGCGACCAGCTGTTGGGGTCCGCGGGCGGGGGCTCGGTCTCGGCCGCCGCGAGTGCCTCACGCGGGTCGTTCGTGGCGGCGACCGGGTGCGGCTTCAGCGGTGTGTGGTCCGCGCGGGGGTCCGACCGGGCGGTGTCGTGCCGTCCCGGCACGGACGCGTCGGGCGCGCCCTGGGCACCGGGGGCCGGCACGCGGTCCGCGTCGGCGGGCGGGAGCGCGAACTGCGCGCGGGGCGCCGCCGCGTCGGCTGCGGGCGCGGATACCGGCGCCGGGCGCTGCTGCGCGGGCGCCAGCGCACGCCGGGGCCGACGGATGGCCGGCGGCTGAGCCGGTGTCGCGGATGCGGCCGGTGGCTGGGCTTGCTGCGGTGCCTGCTGGGGCGCGTGCTGTTGGGCCTGCTGCGGTACGGGCGACGGGCCGGCGGGCAGGGCCGGCAGGGCGTGCTGGCCGTCACGCCGGGCACGGCGCCCCGTACCCGCCGCCGCGGCCTCCTGCCGCGCGCCGTTCTGCGCTCCGTGCGGTACGCCCTGCGGCGGCACCGCCTGCCCGAGGGCCGCGCGCCCGGTCGGGTGCGCTCCCTCGGCGGCCGTCACGACCGCTCCCTCGGAGGCCGAGGACGCAGGGGACGCCGGCGAAGCCGGCGAGGGAGGGGCCGACACCGCCGGTTCGGCGCCGGTTCCGGGCCCGGTCGCGTTCTCCGCCGGGCTCGGCCGGCCGCGCCTGCGGCCCGTACCGCCGGTGCTCCCGCCCGAATCCTGGGCCGGGATGAGTTCCTGGGGACTCTGCCCCGCCGCCGGCTGCCGCTCCGTGCCCGAGTCCGCCCCCGACTCCGGACCGGGAGCCGATTCCGTATGACGAGCCCTGCGCCGCCCCGTGGGCTCGCCGGGCTCCTCGCCCGCCGCCCCGAGGAACGCGTCCGTGGACGCCCGGCGCGCCCGCCGCCGCCCGCCGCCCGGCCGGCCGGAGCCCCCGGTCGACCCGCCATCCGGGGCCGCGCCCTCCGGGGCCCCGCCCTGACTGCCCTCGGTGACGGGGGCGGGCGGCTGGAACGTGCCCGACCCCTCCCCCAGCGGCACCTCCAGCACATACGCGCTGCCGCCCATGCCCGGCATCTCGTGCGTCTGGAGCACACCACCGTGCGCCCGCACGATCCCGCGCACGATCGGCTCGTGCACCGGATCGCCCCCGGCGAACGGCCCGCGCACCTCGATCCGTACGACATCACCGCGCTGCGCCGCCGCCACCACGATCGTCGAGTCGACGTAACCGCCGCCCGGCACCGCCCGCGTCCGCCCGGTCGAGTCCACGCCCGCCACGTCCGCCGTGAGATGCGCGAGCGCCGTCGCCAGCCGTACCGGATCGACCTCCGCCTCGATCGGCGGCGCGTGCACGGCGAACTGCGCCCGGCCGGGTCCGATCAGCTCGACCGCGCCCTCGACACCGGCCGCCACGACCGCGTCGAGCAGCACGTTCACCTTGCTCAGCTGGTCCAGGCCCTCGTCCAGCCGCTGGTAGCCGAGGACGTTGTCCACCAGCGTCGTCATCCGGGCGTACCCGGCCGACAGGTGGTGCAGCATCTGGTTCGCCTCGGGCCACAGCTGCCCCGCCGGGTCGGCGGCGAGCGTCGACAGCTCACCGCGCAACTCCTCCAACGGCCCCCGCAGCGCGCCGCCCAGGACGGCCGCCAGCTGGTGGTGACGGCGGGCCGTGTCGTCGTAGCGCTCCGCCAACTCCTCGATCTCGGCGGCGTACCGGTCGCTGCGGTCCGCCAGTTCGGCGGTGTGCCGCTCGACGGCGGCGGCGAGCTCCGCCGCGTGGCGCTCGGCCGCCTCCGCCAGCTCCGCCGCGTGCCGCTCGGCGGTCTCGGTGGCCTCGGTGGTGTGCGCCTCGACCAGTTCCTCGTACGGACGCCGGTCGGTGAACGTCATCACCGCGCCGACGAGCTGCTCCCCGTCCCGTACGGGCGCGGTGGTCAGGTCGACGGGCACCTGCTTGCCGTTCTTCGCCCACAGCACCTGCCCGCGCACCCGGTGCTTGCGGCCGGACTTGAGCGTGTCGGCGAGCGGCGACTCCTCGTACGGGAACGGCTCACCGTCCCCGCGCGAGTGCAGGATCAGCGGGTGCAGCTCCTGGCCGCCCAGATCACTGGCCCGGAAGCCGAGGATCTGCGCGGCGGCGGGGTTGACGAGCACGACGCGGCCGTCGGTGTCCGTACCGACCACGCCCTCGGCGGCGGCCCGCAGGATCATCTCGGTCTGCCGCTGCGAACGCGCCAGCTCCGCCTCGGTGTCGACGGTCCCCGAGAGGTCGCGGACGACGAGCATCAGAAGCTCGTCACCGGTGTAGTTGTGCAGGTCGTACGCCTGCTGGCCGTCCTCCAGGTTGGCGCTGGTGACCTCGACGGGGAACTCGGTGCCGTCCGTGCGCCGCGCGATCATCCGCGTCGGCTTCGTACGGCCCCGCTCGTCGCTGGCCTCCGGCCGGCGCATCGAACCGGGGATCAGCCGCGGGTCGAACTCCGGCAGGAGATCGAGCAGACCGCGGCCGACCAGGGCCGTACCGGGGGTTTCGAAGGTTTCGAGGGCGATGGCGTTGGCGTTGACGACGGTCCCGTTGCCGTTGACCAGCACCAGACCGTCGGGAAGCGCGTCAAGTATCGCCGCGAGGCGAGCAGCGCCTCGGGATGGCCTGCCACTCACGACGACGCTTCCTCCCTGGACCACTGCACCTTGCGGACGGCCGGTCCCATCTTGCCCTTCTGAGTCTCAGCCTGTCACGGGAGGGAGTCTAAGCGCTGGGGGCGGGACGGGACGGCGGATGAGGGGGAGCTCTCACCAAGGTTGTGTGCGGACCCCGTACCCACCGTGTCAGCCGCGGGCGGCGGGGAGTACGGGGAGTACGGGGACGAGGTTCTGCCAGCGGGAGATCTCGCAGCCGTTCTTGCGGCTGAACGTCGCGTCGACGCTCCGCCCCTGCCACGTCCCGGTGACCCGGGCGGTGGCGGGCCCGCCCATCTGCATGGTGCACATCTGGCCCTCGGGCACCGGGGCGAACGGGTCCTTGCCCTCGCCGGCGAGGGCGTCGAGCCGCGCGCACGCGGACCTCGCCTCGGGGTGCGTACCGCCGGTGGGGCCGCACGTCAGCTCGTACGTACCGTCCGCCCGGGTGATGTTGGTGTCGACGACGGTCAGGGTGAGCCGGTCCTGCGCCCGCTGCTCCTGGAACAGCGGCGGCAGGGCGGTCCACGCGAGATCGAGCGGCCCGGCGGCGGCGGTGGGCGCGAAGGCGGCCACGGCCGCGAGCGAGGCGGCGACGGCGGCGGTGCGGGTGAGGGAGGAACGACGCGACACGGGAGCTCCTGACGACAGACGATTCCGGAGGGCCCGACGGTGCGCGCCCGCCATCACTAACGCGCGTGAGCCCGAGTCGTTGCGCACCGGCCCGGAACACGAAGAAGCGCTTTGCCCTGCGGGGTTCCCGCCTAGTACCGTGGGCGGCGATTGGTGACACGGCGCTCGGCTGTGTCATCATCTGACACGCACCATCCGCGCCCGCGCGGGTGTGCTGGAGGCGTCGCCTAGTCCGGTCTATGGCGCCGCACTGCTAATGCGGTTTCGGGGTAACCCCCTGATCGAGGGTTCAAATCCCTCCGCCTCCGCGCACGAACCACCGAAGCCCCGTCCACCTGGCCGGGGCTTCGGCCGTTCCGGGCCGACGGGTCCACCGGAGGGCCGTTTCGCCGTGTTTCCGCAGCTCAGACCTGGTCCGGCTAATGGATTTCACGTGACGCCGCAGGTCATGTAGTGTTGTTCTCGCAACGCAGCCGGGCCCGAAAAGCCCAGCACACCAAGCACTCGTAGCTTAACGGATAGAGCATCTGACTACGGATCAGAAGGTTGCAGGTTCGAATCCTGCCGAGTGCACACAGGTCAACGGCCCCCCGGACATCGTCCGGGGGGCCGTTGACGTGAGCGGATGACATCAACGTCGTTCGTCGGCAGGGAAGGACGCCGCGGCCGACACCCAATGGGGAGGGCCGGGCATGGGGACCGCCGGGTCGCTGTCGATCGGATGGAGGACGTACCGGGAGTGGACGCCCCGGCCGAGCCCTAGAGCAGGCCAACCGCCCTGAACGCCGGCGGCCACCAGCAGGATCGTCCCCAGTGATCCTGCGATCACCCTCAGAACGTCGGGGGAGAATCTCGGGTCAATCGCGCCACCGGGCACCCACCTGGCCAGCAGGTCGCAGACCCTCGATCCGACGTCGCGGCGGTCAAGGATCCCGGAGCCGACTCCCTGTCCCCAACGGGCCCGGCGGGCAACGTCGATGGGCTTCGGGCCCAGTTCGCGGGTTGGGCCCGGGGTTGGGTCTTGGGACCCATGCCGGTGGGTGTCGGCTGTTCGTATGTTTCTCATGTCGCCAGCGGGAAC
>NZ_JBVJNN010000053.1:9890-44223 GCF_055583685.1 Streptomyces sp. NPDC104581 | reverse complement strand
CCCCCCCCCCCCCCCCCCCCCCCCCCCCCCCCCCCCCCCCCCCCCCCCCCCCCCCCCCC
The DNA here is from genome assembly GCF_055583685.1 of Streptomyces sp. NPDC104581. Classification (NCBI taxonomy): domain Bacteria; kingdom Bacillati; phylum Actinomycetota; class Actinomycetes; order Kitasatosporales; family Streptomycetaceae; genus Streptomyces; species Streptomyces sp. NPDC104581. Next base: position 44,164 of record NZ_JBVJNN010000053.1, on the reverse strand, counting down.
CCCCCCCCCCCCCCCCCCCCCCCCCCCCCCCCCGGGTCGGGCGGTGGGCGGCTAGGTGATCCGGCGCGTGGGCGGCTACCGGCGTTCGACCGTTTCGCGGTAGTCGCGGGTGATCGCCCTCAGTTCGCCGGACACGTCGCCGTGCAGGCGCCCGGCGAGTGACCGCTCGGAGCGGTCCATGGTCCGGTTGGCGTGCACGATCGCGGTCGTGGCCGGCAGCCGGTCCTCCTCGTAGCGGCGGAGCGCGGCCACCACGTCGTCGCCCGAGGCGAGTTCGGTGGCCAGCGCGACACCGTCGAGGATCGCCTGGGAGGCGCCGTGCGCACCGATCGGATACATCGGGTGCGCGGCGTCGCCGAGGAGGGTGACCCGGTGCTCGCCCCAGGAGGGCAGTGGGTCCCGGTCGACCATCGGGTAGTGCAGGATGCCAGTGCCGGCCGACAGCGTGGTGCGGATGTCGAGCCAGCCGAAGTCCCAGTGCGCGAAGTGGGGCAGCAGGTCGTCGAGACGGCCCGGACCGGCCGGCGGTGTGCCGGATCCGGTCGGGTCGGCGGCCAGGGCCACCCAGTTGAGCAGTACGGTGCCGCGCTCGTCGTGGCGGCGGGAACACGGGTACGCCACCATCCGGTTGCCGCGGTCGTCCGCCGCGATGATCATCGTTCGCCCGTCGATGAACTCGGGCAGCTCCGTCAGGCCACGCCACATCCGTACGGCGGTGGTGCGCAACGGCGGCTCGTCCGGGTGCAGTTGCGCCCGTACGGCCGAGTGCAGCCCGTCCGCGCCGATCAGTACGCCGGCCTCGACCGCCGTACCGTCACCGGGCCCCGCGATCACCCGTACACCGTCGTCGGACTGCCGGTGTGCGCGTACGTGGACGTTCGTGCGGACGGCGTCCGCCCCGAGCCTCTCGCGGACCGCTTCGAGCAGCATCATCTGCAACTCGCCGCGGTGGACGGAGTACTGCGGAGCCGGGTGTCCCGCGGCCACACCGCGCTCCTCGGTCCACAGCGTGACACCGTCGCTGTTGAGATAGCGGTGCTCACGGGTGGCGATGGCGGTGGCGGCCATCGCGTCGCCGAGGCCGAGCCGGGTCAGTTCGGCGACCGCCACGGGCTGGATGTTGATGCCGACGCCGAGCGGGCGGACGGCCGGCGCGCTCTCCAGCAACGTGGCGCGCAGTCCGCGCGCGTGCAGGGCCAGTGCCGTCGTGAGTCCTCCGACACCGGCTCCGGCGATCACGATGTCTGCCTGTGCTGCCCTGGTCATGGGGAGGCGCCGCCTTTCTGTACGGGATGGGCGTCGAGTCGGGTCAGGGGGCGGTGCCGGCCGGGCCGTGGTGTCGGGCCGGTGCGAGGGAGGACCGCCCTTCGAGGGTGAAACCCTCGTAGTCCGCGGCGGCGACCTCGCGCAGCTTCCGGCGGTAGTTGCCGATGCCGCCGAAGTAGAAGAGGGTGCGGCGTTTGCGGCCGGGGATGTTCGTGCCGAAGATCCATGAGTCGGTCTGTGCGAAGAGGCTCTGCTCCGCCATCTCCCGGCACATGCCGGTCCACTCCTCCTCCGCGGTGGCGGTGGCCTCGATACGGCTGACACCGCGCCGTTCGGCCGATCCGATCAGGTCGGAGATCCACTCGACCTGGGTCTCGATGCCGGGAGGCAGGTTGCAGAACACGCTGTTGGGGCCGTACACCATGAACAGGTTCGGGAAGCCGTGGGTGGCGACGCCGAGGTAGCTGCTCGGGGTGTCGCCCCAGCTCTCCCGCAGTGTGGTGCCGTCACGTCCCCGGATGCCGATCCGGTTGTAGCTGCCTTCCATGGCCTCGTAACCGGTCGCGAAGACCAGCACGTCCAGTTCGTGCTCGGTGCCGTCCTCGGTGGCCACGCCGGCCGGGGTGATCCGGGTGATCGGGTTCTCCTTGGTGGACACCAGCGAGACGTTGTCCCGGTTGTACGTCTCGTAGTAACCGCTGTTGCAGATCGGCCGCTTGGCGTAGTAGTCGGTCGGCAGGAGCTTGCGGGCGGTCTCGGGGTCGCGCACCGTCTGGGTGATCTTCGACTTGATGAACGAGGCGGCGGCCTCGTTCGCCTCCGGGTTGAACGCGATGTCGCCGAACGTGCCGAACATGAAACGGAATCCGTTGCCGGCGTCCCAGCTCTCCTGGAAGAGCCGCTCGCGTTCGGCCGGGGAGACGCTCGTCGCGGGTATCTCGCTCTCCTCGAATCCGCATCCGACACGCGAGTGGAAGACCTGGTCCCAGATCTGGTCGTAGGTCTCGCGGCACTCGGTGAGGTAGGCGTCGCCGAGCGGGCGGTCGCCGGAGGGAACGACGTACTGCGCGGAGCGCTGGAACACCGTGAGGTGCGCGGCGGTCCGCGCCGCCGCGCAGATGAACTGGGTGCCGGTCGAGCCGGTGCCGACGACGCCGACGCGCTTGCCGGTGATGTCGAGGTCCCGGGGCCAGGCACCGGTGTGCACCAGCGGTCCCGCGAACGTGTCCCTGCCCGGGATGTCGGGGAAGTTGGCGCTCGACAGGGGGCCGAGCGCGCCGACCACGTAGCGCGCGGTGTACTGAGCACCGCCGTCGGTCCGCGCGGTCCACAGGCCGCTCTCCTCGTCGTACGCCAACGACTCGACGGCCGTGCCCAGTTGGATGGAGCCGCGCAGATCGTGGCGGTCCACGACGTGCTCCAGGTAGGCGAGGATCTCCGGCTGGGTCGCGTAGCGGTTCTTCCAGTTCCACTCCTGGAGCAGCTCCTTGTCGAAGGAGTAGCGGTAGACGATGCTGTCGACGTCCGCCGCCGCGCCCGGATAGCGGTTCCAGTACCAGGTGCCCCCGATGCCGTCGGCCCTGTCGAAGACCCGTGCGTCGAGGCCGAGTTCACCGCGGAGCCTGTGCAGCATGTAGATGCCGGCGAATCCCGCGCCTATGACGAGTGCGTCGAGGTGCGTCGTCTTCTTCTGGGTCATGACGGCCTTCCGAAAGGACGAATGGGGAGGGAGGAACGTGCTGGAGAGGAACGGCGGTCCGGTGACGGCGCGCCGGCGGGGCGTTCCCGGCGGCGGGCCGGCCGGTGGGAGGCCGGCGCGGGTGCCGGGGTGGGAAGAGGCCGGCGCGAGGGCCGCCCGCCCGGGTGTCTCCCGTCAGACATGGATGGTGCCTTCGGCGACGACGGCACCATGGCCGCTCACCCGGACCCGGGCGATCTCACCGCCGCCGCCCACGGTCGCCTCGGCGAACATGACCGAGTGCCTGCCGAGTTCGACGCCCTGGTGGATCTCGACGGTCTTCCCGTAGTCGACGACACCGTGCCGGGCGAGGTGGATCGCCAGCGGCCCGGCGGCGGACCCGGTGGCGGCGTCCTCCACGACGCCGTAGGCGGGTGAGAACATCCGTGAGCGCCACCGCTCGCCCTCCGGGGCGAAGCAGTTGGCCGCCATGTCGGGGAAGGCGGCGAGCGCCCGGTGGTCGGGCCGCAGAGCGGACAGCGCGTCGGTGTCCGGGAGCCCGACGAAGACGTGCCGGGGGCCGTTGCGGTAGATCTCCACCGGCAGGGTGGACGAGGTGATGCCGAGCGCCGCCAGCAGGGCGTCGGTGTGCTCGTACGCCTCCCAGACCGGAATCGGCTGATCCATGGCGGCGTGGGCCCTGGCTCCGCCGGGCCCGTCCCCCGGCGCGCGGTCGATGTCGAACGGCACGACGCCCATGGCGGTCTCGAAGCGCAGCCGGTCCGCGCCGCGGTCCAGGGCGACCGCGACAGCCGTGCCGAGGAGCGGATGTCCGGCGAAGGGGAGTTCGTTCACCGGGGTGAAGATCCTGACCCGTACGTCCGCGTCACCGGTCGGCGCGAGGAGGAACACCACCTCGGACAGGTTCATCTCCTGTGCGACGCGCTGCATCTGAGTGCCCGTCAGGTCGTCCGCGCCGAAGAACACGGCGACCGGATTGCCGCGCAGCGGCTCGTCGGCGAAGGCGTCGACGACGACGTACGGGTGGGACCTGTTTGGGCCGGCGGTGGCACGGGGCCCCCGGACGGCGGCCTGGACCTCGAACCGGTCCCGGTGCGTCACCGGGCGCCCTATCAGCTCGGTGGCCCGGTTCTCCGGCAGGTCGGCGGGCCGGTCGTCGTCCCAGACCATGACGGCGCCCCACCGGTTGCCGTCCCGGTCCGCGATCCAGAACTTCTCACGCAGACCGGTGACGGCCCGCCAGTCGTCGACGACTCCCTCCTCGCCCAGATGACGCGCGAGGTCCTCGGTCGTGACGGATGAGCCGTCGAGGGCCCACCACGCGATCTCCATCTTCACTGCCCCAGCACCCATTCGGTCGTCTCGTCGGCGGTGGTGACCCGGGCACAGCAACGCGCGGTGTACTCCAGGGTCCGGCGGTGGTCCGCGGCGGAGAAGTCGCCGATGGCGTCGCCCGGCAGGAAGACCTCCAGGTCGTTGCTGTAGGCGTCGAGCGCGGTGGCGAGAATGCCGACGTGGCCGTACACGCCGCACACCACGAGCTGGTCACGGCCCTCCGCACGTGCGCGTGCGAGCAGTTCGGTGCGGAAGAACGCGCTGTAGCGCCACTTCACGAACGTCCAGTCGTCGGCTCCCGGTGTCAGCTCGGCGGTGATCTCGCGGTCCGACGCCGAGCTGGTCATGCCGGGCCCCCAGAAGTCCCGCAGGAGGCCGCGGTCCTGTGGGGTCATCCGGCCCGGCTGGGCGGTGTAGGCGACGCGTACGCCCTGGTCGGCGCAGCGCTCGCGGAGCGAGGACACCCTCTCGACGAGCCGGGCGCGCATGTCCCCGTCGAACGCGGACATGAAGTAGTTCTGCATGTCGTGGATGAGGAGGACCGCCCGGTGCGGCTCGGGCCGCCAGTCGACGACGCTGGGCGGCAGGTCGTCCCGGGTCGGCAGGTCGTACGGATCGATCCGCAATCGCATGCTCATGACGACCTCTGCCTCGTGAGTACGGTGTCGGCCCGTGACGTGCCGGCGCGTGGCCAGGCCGACACCACCTCGGCCGCCTGCGCGGGATCGAGCCGCGGGTCGCACAGGCTCGGTGCCCCCACGGCCGTGGGCAGCGTGCTCCTGGGACCCCCGGCGCATTCGCCGACCGCGTACGGACTGGCCTCCAGGTGCAGTCCGTGCGCCGGTACACCCGCGTCGTCCAGGATGGAGAGGAACGCCCGCACCTCCTCGACGACCGTGGAGACGACACGGGTCTTGGTGCCGTCGGGGCGCCTGACCGTGTTGCCGTGCAGGGGGTCGCTGAGCCACAGCACCGGGCGGCCGTCGTCCCGGACCGCGCGGACGAGAGCGGGCAGCCGGTCGGCGATCGCCTCCGCGCCCATCCGCACGATGAGCGTCAGCCGGCCGGGCTCGCGGCGCGGATCGAGCCGCTCGCACAGGTCGAGCAGCTCCTCGGGGGTCGTACCCGGCCCCACCTTGCAGCCGACCGGGTTGACGACCTCGGACAGCAGAGCGACATGGGCGCCGTCGGGTTGCCTCGTGCGTTCGCCGATCCACGGCCAGTGGGTCGAGCCGAGCATCCACCGCCGCTCGTCGAACCTGCGGAGCTGGGGCTGCTCGTAGTCCATCAGCAGCGCCTCGTGGCTCGTCCAGAGCGGGGTCTCGATGTCGCGGGCGGCCGGGCTGTCGCCGGCCCGCCAGCCGAGGTGGCGCATCGTCTCGCGGGCGGTCATGAAGCACATGAGCATGCGCGACGGATCGGCCCTGCGGCTGCGGACGTCGGGCTCGGGCAGGTTGACCATGTGCCCCCGGTAGACGGGGAGCAGAAGTGTCCCGTCGATGTCCTCGACGGGGTTCGAGCGCGGTTTCGCGAACTGCCCGGCGATCCGGCCGACCCGGACGACCGGCAGACCGGACCGGGCGCTCAGCAGGTCGGCGAGGTGGTGTACGAGACGGGACTTGGCCGCGATGTGCGGCTCGCCGCACTCGTCAGGGTGCTCGGCGCAGTCGCCGGTCTGGACGACCAGCGCCTCTCCGCCGGCCACCCGTGCCAGCGACCGCCGCAGCGTGGCGATCTGGTCGGCGCCGACGAGAGGCTGGGCCGCCGACAGCAGGCCGCGGACCTCGGCGAGCCGGCGCGGGTCGTCCCAGCTCGGTTGCTGAGCGGCGCTGAGCTGCCGTTTCAAGCCTGCGTGCATCACGTTCGAGCCCTCCCCCGGCCGCGCGCTCAAGTCGGTATTCCGGCCCGCACGACGCGCGGTACCTCGATACCGAGTGAGCGGAACTGCTGGCAGGGGTTCATGAATTCCCGCTGCGTCTTGATTTTTCCGTTCTCGAAAAGGAAGTTGTGGATGAAGTGGTTCTCGTAGTGGCCTTCCGGATAGCCCGGGAAGCGAATCCTGCCGGCCCCCCTGCACTCCACCCAGAAGCGGTCGGGGTCCTGGGTGTCGAAAATCTCGATGTCGGTCCACTCCCAGTCGGGGAAGCACTGGAGGGACCAGACCGCGTGTTCGGCCAGCCGGTCCCGTCCCCGGATGACGATCGGCTCGCCCGTCTCCGTCGTCCAGAGGCCGCCCTGACCGTCCTCGGTGAACAATTCATGGCGACGCAGCCGGTCCTGTCCGAGCGTGTGCATGTACTGGTCGACGATCCGTCGATTGTGTTCACGGTTCCGAGCGTCTTCCTCGGCTCGCGCGACAGTGCTCGTATTCGGCATTTCCCCGCCTTACTGTGCTGGTCCGGAATGAACGCCCGTTCGACGTTGCCGGACCATATCAATGCCGACTCGGCGGCTGCAATTATCGGTTGCCTCACCGAAAATGCGCGCGCCCGGAGTGCGCCGGAATTCCTCAAGTTGAACGCGTAATTCCGTCGGTCATTCATGCCCCGGAGAGAGTCGGTGTCCACGAACGGCCGAGGTCACGGGGCAGTTCGGCCGCACTCGCCGGGGAGCGCGGAAAGGCCCGGTGTTCCACTCGATTACGAGTGGTTCTCAAGTTCTGTGACGCGCGATTGAGGAAACTCGTGTTCGACTGGATTCCCGGTCGAGAGAAGTACGGCACGACGGGAGACGCCGGCCCCGGCGACGTATCCCTGTCGCCGTGTCGCTGTAGCCGTGTCGCTGTCGCCGTGTCGCTGTCCGCGGATCAGGGGCCGGCAGGACGCCAGGACGGCGGAACGACGCGGGCGTCTCTCAGGTCCGACCACGTTTTCCGGGGAGGGGGACGCGTGCAGGGTGGCCGACTCCTCGGTCTCCTCAGGCGAGCGGGCTCCGACGACGACGGCGGTCACGGCGGGATGACCGAAAGACAATCGCAGCGCGGCGGCCCTCGGCGGGACCCCCGTGGCGGGCGCACACCTCACGGATGGCCCTGAGCCGCGCCGCCGTCGCGGGCGGAAGGTCCTCCGGTCCATGCGGCGTCCATGGCAAGGGGTCCGCCGGCAGGTGCGGATGCCCGCCCCCACGGGGTGAACCGTGGCGCGGCGGACCGGCCGCGCCGGGGCCCTCGCCGGCGGCTACGCGTGCGGCGGCGGGCCCAGTCGGCCGAGTACGGAGCGGGTGATGCGGGCGGCCAGCCGGTCACGGTGGTCGTTCAGATAGAAGTGCCCTCCCGGATAGGTGTGCAGCCCGAGGAAGTCGGCCGTCAGGCGCGGCCAGTTCTCCAGCTGTCGCAGGGGCACGACGGTGTCCTCGGTGCCGCCGAAGACGGTGAGGGGCACCGGCAGAGGCGTACCGGGTGTCTCACGGTCCCAGGTGTCCGCGAGTCCCAGGTCGCTGCGGAGCACGGGGGCGAACGCGTTCCACAGGCTGTCGTCGCTCAGCAGCCGGTCCGGGGCGCCGCCGCTGTCCCGGAGCCAGGCGCGCAGGGCGGCGTCGGATCGCAGCCTCCGGCTCAGTGACGGCTCCGGCGCGTCCGGCCGCGGTGCGCGGAAGGACGACACCCCGAGCCAGCTGGGGAGTTCGCGGGCCGTCTCCTGGAGGCGGCGCGTGAGCGCGAAGGCGACGCGGCCGCCCACACTGTGGCCGAAGAACGCGAACGGCCGGTTCAGAAGCGGGGTGATGGCCTCGTCGAAGAACGTCACGAGGTCGGCGCAGTCCCCGACGAGAGGGAGCGCCTGCGCGTTGCCGCGGCCGGGCGCGTCCAGCAGGCAGATGTCCCAGTCGTCCGGGAAGAGGCGCGTCCAGCCGCGGTAGAGCAGATGGGAGCCACCCGCGTGGTGGAAGAAGAACAGGCGCACCGCGGGATCGTCGACCGGGCGGCGCCGGGTGACCGGGCCGGGCGGGGCGGTGGACCTCATACGCGTCCGTCTCCCCGCGGGAGAGTCCGGGTCCCGGGCAGGTGAGGCGGCCATCTGTCTCACATCACCATTCCGCCGTCGACGCCCAGGACTTGGCCGGTGATGTAGGAGGAGCGCGGGGACAGCAGGAAGGAGACCAGATCGGCCACCTCCTCCGATGTGCCGAACCTCGACAGCGGGATCTGGCCGAGGTATTTCTTCCTGGCCCTGTCGGGCATGTCGGCCGTCATCTCCGTTTCGATGAAACCCGGCGCCACGGTATTGGCGCGCACGCCGAATTTTCCGTACTCCTTCGCCATGGCCCGGGTGAATCCGATGATCCCGGCCTTGGACGCCGAGTAGTTGGTCTGCCCGACGCTGCCGCGGACGCCGGCGATCGAGGACAGAGTCACCAGGGCACCCGCCCGCCGCATGGCCATCCGTTCGACGGCGGGGCGGCAGACGTGGTAGGTGCCGTCCAGGTTCGTCGTCAGCACGTCGTGCCACTGGGCGTCCTCCATCGTCGCCAGCGGCTTGTCGCGGGTGATACCCGCGGCCGTCACCACGGCGTCGACCGGGCCGAGTTCGTCCTCCGCCGCCGCGACGAAGGCACGGCACTCGCCGGCGTCGGCGACATCGACCCTGCGGGCGAGGACACGGGATCCGGATTCGGCCGCTTCCCGCTCGGTCTCCTCGGCGGCATCGGCGCGGGAGAGATAGCAGAACGCGACGTCGAATCCGTCCCGGGCCAGCCGGGTGACGACGGCCCGGCCGATTCCCCGGGACCCGCCGCTCACCAGGGCGATTCGCCTTTCGGTCACGCCGCGGACTCCTCCGCCAGCAGGGATTCGACCAGACCGCGCAGTTCGCCGAGATTCTCCACCGAGCCGATGGACGCGTCCTGCACCGATATGCTGTAGCGCTGCTCCAGCCGGGAGGATATTTCCAGCACCATCAGCGAGTCCATTCCGAGGTCCTCGGCGAAATGGTCGCCGTCACCGACCTCTTCGGGTTCCAGTTCGAGCGACTCGGCGACGATCGTGCGCAATTCCTCGGCGTCCACGGCCAATTCCATGAATTTTCCCCTCATTCGTTGTTTCCACCGGTCAGCAGGAGGGCGGCCGCCGCGTCGTCGTCGGCGGCGCCTCCGGCGAACGCGAGCACCGCTCCCGTTCCGTGCGTGCGTATGTGCGTGGCGCCGACCGCGCCCTGGAGCACTCCCAGCGCGCCCGAGCACTCTCCGAGTCGCGCGGTGAGGTCGAGACCCGGCCCGTCCGGGGCGGCCGGCGGCCCCGCGGGCCCCCCGGTGAGCCGGAGTCCTACCGGGACGGGGGCCAGGGACTCGGTGAGCGCGACGGTGGGGGCGAGTGCGGAACCGCGCGTATAGGCCGACAGATACGCGTGGACGTCCGCACGGCGCGCGGACGCCTCGGCCTCCGATTCGAGCACCACGGCGCACGCCACGTCGGGGGCCGTACGACCGAGCAGTTTGTCGGCGTGTTCGGTGGCCGGCTCGACACCGACCACCACCGCTCTCCGGCAGCGCCCCGCCTCGATGAGGTTCCGGGCCCAGTGCAGGGCGTCCAGACCACTGGTGGCGCCGTTGCAGACAGTGAGGTTGGGACCGCGGAGTCCGTAGCGGATGGCGACCCAGCCGGCGACGACATTGCTCGACGTCTGCGGCAGGCCGAGCGGGCTCAGTCCAGTGACCGAGGAGCGGGCGATGGTGTCGGTGAAGTCGCAGACCGTCTGCAACGAGCCCAGGTTCGAACTGACCACCACGGCCGTGACATTGGCCGTGGCCCCGGGGAAGTGACCGTTCCCGTCGAGCAGTCCGCTGTCGCCGAGCGCCTGCCCCGCGGCGTACAGGCCGAGGCGCGAGGCGCGGTCCTTGTTGCGCATCTCCCGGCCCTTCAGGGCCGTCGCCGGATCGAAGCCGTCCGCGGGGGGCCGTTCGGTGAGCAGGTCCCGCACGGAGCCGAGGCCGGGGACGGCCAGCCCGACGCCGGTGACGACGGTCCCGCGCGGGCCTGCCCCGCCGGTCGCCCGGGCGCCGGTCACGCGGCGGCCCCGACCAGCGCGACCGCGTTGATGCCGCCCAGTCCGAAGGCGTTGATCTGCGCGGTGGTGATGTCGGCGGCGGCGGCCGTGCCGCGGACCAGCCCCAGTCCGGCCGCCTGTTCGATGGGTTCGGCGAGTCCGAGCACCGGCGGCACGGTGTTCCGTGCCATGGCCAGGACGGCGACGACCACGCTGAGCAGCCCGGATCCGCCGAGCGTGTGGCCGGTCATGGATTTGATGGCCGTCATCAGCGGGCCGCGGTCCGTGCCCGCGAACACCTCGGAGAGGACGGCGGCCTCGGTCTCGTCGTTACGGGGCGTCCCGCTGCCGTGCAGCATCACCAGGTCGATGTCGCCGGCTCCCACACCGGCACGCCGGTGGGCGTCGAGAACGGCCTCCCGTATGCCGTCGGCGTCGGGCGCGGTGGCGTGGTGGGCGTCGCAGTTCATGCTGACGGCCCTGAGCCGGGCGAGGGCGCGCCCGTCGTGCGTGCCCGCGCGCCGCAGGACGACCGCGACGGCGCCCTCCCCCATCAGCATCCCCTTGTGCGAGACGTCGAACGGCCGGAGCGTCTGCGGCGATTCGTTCTGCACGCGGTCGAGCATGCCGAAGGCGCTCTCGGTCAGGGCGTCCGTGCCCGCGACGACGACCGTGTCGGTCGCGCCGGACTCGATCATGTCGGTGGCCAGCCCCAGGGCGTACAGCGAGGCGGAGCAGGCGTTGGCGAAGGTGTACGTGGTGACGGCCCCGAACGCCTCGCGCAGGGCGCCGCCGAAGTGGAGGTCGGCCGGGCGGACGGAGTCGCCCCGCGTCCACCACAGTTCCGCACTGCGCTGCTCGCGGAGCGTCGTCCCGACGAGCACCGGCGTCCGGGAGAGGTCGTCGGGCAGACCGGCGTCGGCGAGGGCCTGCCGTACGGCGAGGACCAGCCACTTGGTCGCCCGCAGGGGTTCGTCCCGGCCGTCGGCGCGGTCGTCGATCTCGTAGGCGTGGCGGGTCCGGTACTTGCCGCTGTCGAACGCTCTCAGCGGGGCGCGTGTCTCCTGTCCGGCACAGAGCGCGTCGAATATCTGCCCGGGTGTGCGGCCGATGTTGGCGACCGCCCCGGTGCCGGTGATGTCCCACGTCAAGGCTGGGTCACCCGGTTCCGGAGCTGGAAGGAGGCCAGTTTGCCGGTGGAGGTGACGGGGAGCCGGTCGAGGAACTCCACCCGTGCCGGGCGTTTGAAGGGGGCCAGCCCGGTGCGGATGGCGGCGGTGATGGAGCGGCGGATCTCGTCGGTGTCGGCTCCGCTCTCGGCGACGGCGTACAGAACCGCCTGTTCCAGCCCGTGCGCGTCGGCCCGGCCCACCACCACGCACTCCCGGACGCCTTCGACGGCCCGTGCCACCGCCTCGATCTCGCCGGGCGGGACCTTGTAGCCGCCCAGGTTCAGCAGGTCGTCGGCGCGGCACAGGTGCGAGAGGGTGCCGTCCCCGGCGCGGACCGCGATGTCACCGGTGTACACACCGCCGTCGGCGAACGTCCCCGCCGCGGCTTCGGGCCGGCCGATGTAGCCGAGGGCGACCGTGGGCCCGGTGATGTGGAGCCGTCCTTCGACTCCGTCGGCCACCGGGAGGCCGCCGGTGTCGCGGATGGTGGCCCGCACGCCCGGCACGGGCAGGCCGATGGTCCCCGGCAGGGGGCGGTCGGCGGGGGTGGCGACGACGATGTGCAGCACCTCGGTCGCGCCGAGGCCGTTGATCAGGCCTGCGGAGAAGGTCTCCCGGATACGCTCGCCGAGCCGCGCGGGCAGGTTCTCGCCGGCGGCGACGCACAGCCGCACCGATTCCGTCGGCGGGCCCCCGTCGGTGGTGCTCGCGGCGTCGACCATCGCGGCGTAGAGACGGGGCACGGACCAGAGGACCGTCGGCCGGTACCGTTCCAGGGCGGCCGTCACGGTGTGCAGGTCGATGCCGCCGCGCAGGAGGACCGTACGGGCGCCCGCCGCGAGGGGGAAGAGGACCGTCGCGCCGAATCCGTACCCGAAGGACATGCGCGCCGTGGACAGCACGATGTCGTCCTCGCGCAGCGCCAGCGAGGACCCGAACCCGGCCAGGACGGCCGCGATGGCGCCCGCGCTGTGTCTGACTCCCTTGGGCAGACCCGTACTTCCCGACGTGTACTGGATCAGCGCCTCACGGTCCGGCGGCCACGGGGCGGCGGATTTCCCGTCCCGGACGGTGGATCCGGCGCCGTCCCGGTCACGGGCGCCGGCGGCGTCCCGGCGTATTCCGTCGCCGGTGATCCGGCGGTGTTCCGGGAAGAGCGCTTCGAGGGCTCGCAGGCGCTTGGGCGGGGCGTCCAGGTGGATCACTTCGGCCCGGCAGTCGTCGGCGATGTAGGCCAGCTCCTCGTCGGTGAGGAGAGGACTGACGACGGCAGGTACGCATCCGTGCCACCACATGCCGAGGACGGCCGCGACGGTGGTGACGGAGTCGTCGGAGACGACGAGTCCACGTGAGCCGACGGGCGTTCCGTTCGCGGCCAGCGTCGCCGCGTAGTGCAGGGCCGCGTCGTACAGGGCGCGGTAGGAGACGTCGCCGGCATCGGGGTCGGTGTACGCGATCCGCCCGCCGCGCTCCTGGGCGAGGTGGGATCCGACCAGCCGCTCGACGAGATCGACACGCTCGGTCCCCTCCGCCGGGAGACCGTTCGTCCTGCCCAGCAGCACCGCTACGGAGTCCTCCACGCTGCGCATGGCCGCCGCGTCGACGGCGCCGAGCTTCACATCGAATTCGCGCTCGACGCGGACGACTATCTCGGTCTTCTCCAGGGAGTCGATACCGAGGTCCTCGAAGAAGAGCGCGTCGTCCTCGATGCTCTCTTCGGTGGTTTCCAGAACATCGGCGACGATCGACCGCAGTCTCCGCAGCGGCGCGTCCATACCCGCTATGCCTGACAAAAGGTGACACTCCTTCTCGTGCATTGCTTTCCGGGCGATGTCGAATATTCACCGAAGCGCGGATTTCGGAACGCCACTCCACACAAAGGTACTTCAAATGGAAATTATCAAATCAAGGTCGATCGATACCCCTGGATCGAGATTTCCCAAACGTCGAAAACAAGCCACTTGATCCGGTCGGTCAGATGCCGCTCGACAGCCACTCCCGCGAGCCGAAACGATTAAGCACAGGCCTCTTTGCCACATAAAAACGGACATGCCTGTGTGCACGAATACCGGCCGTGGATGGCGCAAAACATCGATCCGCGGTGAGGGACGGCGCCGATCGGCCCGCGAAGGGGAGCCGCGACCGGGCTCAGTCGAGACAGAACTCGTTGCCCTCGACGTCCCGCATCAACTGACACGACTCGTTGTAGCCGTCGGCGGTCAGGAGTCGCCCGCGTACCGCGCCGAGCGCGACCAGCCGTACGCACTCGGCCTCAAGGGCGGCCAGACGCTCCTCCCCCACGAGCCCGGTGCCGACGCGTACGTCGAGATGCACCCGGTTCTTGACGGTCTTCCCCTCGGGCACGCGCTGGAAGAACAGCCGCGGGCCCACCCCTGAGGGATCGGCGCACGCGAACGCGGCGCCCTGACGCCCGGCCGGCAGCGAGCGGTCGAAATCGCCCCAGCCGGCGAACCCCTCCGGCGGCGGCGGTACGACATACCCGAGCACCTCGCACCAGAAACGGGCGACGCGCTCGGGTTCCGCGCAGTCGAAGGTGATCTGAACCTGCCTGATCGGCGCCATGGGGCCATCGTAGGGGCCCGGTCGCGTCAGCGTGACTGGAGTGCGTCCAGGGCCACGGCCTGGGCGATGGCGAGGCGGCGGTCGATGCCGGGGTCCGCGATGTCGAGCACGTACCGGTCGCGCGGCCCGAACTTCTTGTCGAACGACATCAGCCGCTTGCCGCCCTCGGTGAAGTCGAAGTGGTACGGCCACAGGAACGGCACGAAGTCGGTGAACGGCAGGAAGTCCCAGACCCGGCGCAGCACGGCCACCACCGCACTGCGCTCGCGCCCGGTGAGCTCCGCGGTACCCGGCTGGTCCAGGACCCACGTCGAGCGGAGCAGGGAGGCGACGGGCTTCTCGCGGAACGAGCCGATGAGGTCGCCCGTCTCGTCGCGTACGGCGTAGACGGCCCCGACGTCGAGGACCTGGTCGGCCTCGAAGGTGCACAGGACATGCTCCTTGGACTCGTCGGTGTAGAGGGTCACCTGCTCCCTGACGGCCAGCGGCTTCTGCCGGGCGAAGGCGACGACCTCGTCCGCCGGGCCGTCCGGCGGGACCGCGGTCACCACGTACTGGTTGACCATCAGGGTCGTCTTCTGCCGGATGCCGAACTTCTCGTGCTTCTGAAGCCGCCCGCTGTCCACGTGAGGTCTCCCGTTTCTCGTCTCCCGCGCGGCCCCGTCGCGGACCGCCCGTCGGCGCTGGTGTGCCGCTGGACCATCGTGATCGCGACGGCGGTCCGGGACAGCCTCCGGAAGTCGCGGCCCGGCGCGACCGACGGGGACCCTGTCGGCGCGCTCGACCGCAGCCGTCCCACGGGTGCCTGACGACTTTCGTCGTTCGCCGGCACGACTCCGGGATGATGCGGCGCCTCCGGGCGCTGACTATCGTCGGCGCGTGGAACTGGACGAAGCTCATACCGCCCGCACCGCCGTGCCGCTGCGACTCCGGCTCGCCGCCGCCTCCCCGTGGAGCCGCGGCCGGATCGCCGGGGAGAGCGTGCTCACCGTCGTCCTCGCCGGCTTCGCGGGGCTGCTGGACGCCGCGTGGGACGGGTTCGGTGTGCGGACCGCCGCGCTCGTCACGGGCATCGCCGTGCTGTCCCTCGTCAGGCGCGCGCTGCCGGCGACGGTGCTGGTCGTCTCGGCCTGCGCGGCGGCCGTGCTGCCCGCCGCGTTGCCGCTGCTGATCTACGCGAGCTGGTCGGCGGGCAGCCGCATCCTGAAACCCGGGCGGACCGTCGCCGCCTACGCCGCCGCGCTCGCCCTGAACACCGCGCTGTCCACCTACGACGAGATCAGGGCGGGCTCCGGCCTGTCGCTGCCCCTCTCGGGCCTGCTGAGCACGGCGGTGTTCTTCATGCTGGCGATCGTGCCCGGTCTGACGGCCCGTTACCGGGCGCAGCGCCGGTCACTGCTGGAGGCACAGCGGCGCAACAACGTCCAGCTGATGCGCGAGCAGACGATGGTGGCGCAGCAGGCGCGCCTGCTGGAGCGGGGCCGTATCGCGCAGGACATGCACGACAGTCTCGGCCACCAGCTCGTACTGATCTCGGTGCACGCGGGCGCCCTCCAGGTGGATCCCGACCTGACCGACCGCCAGCGGGAAGGGGTCCGGGTCCTGCGGGACGCCTCGGTGGCGGCGATGAGGGAGCTGCGCGAGGCCGTCGGCATCCTGCACGAGGACCGGGACGACGACCGGAGCCGGCCCGGCGAGGACGGCGGGCGGGCCGCGAGGGGGGCCGGGCCCTCACCGTCCACGGCCGGCGAGGCGGTCGGAAGCGCGGGCGGCGAACGTCCGCCGACCCGGGCGGTGGCCTCCATCGACGGCCTGGTCGCGTCGTCCAGGGCCGCCGGCACCACCGTGGAAGTGCGACGGTCCGGCGCTGCGCGGCCGTTGGCGCCCGCCGCCGACCACACGGCGTTCCGCATAGCCCAGGAGGGCCTCACCAACGCCCACAAGCACGCCCCGGGCGCCCCGATCACCCTCGCCCTGCGCTACGAGTCGGACAGCCTGGTCGTGGAGGTCGCCAACGGGCCCGCGCCGGCCGGGCCACCGGGAGCGCCGGGCGCGGTCAGCGGCGGCCAGGGGCTGACGGGACTGCGGGAGCGGGCCCGGCTGGTCGGCGGCATGGTGCACACCGGGCCCACCCCGGACGGCGGTTTCCGTATCGCGGGCATGCTGCCCTACGGCACCGGCGACGACGGACCGGCCCGCCCGGACGACGCGACCTCCGTCGCACCGGACGGCGACTTTGTGGGACAGCGGGCGGCGGGGACGGCGGACAAGAGTGGGGCGGACATCAACCTCAGTCATACACAAGGGGAGTTGGCCGCCATCATGAGCAGCAGGAAGAACCTGGCCATCGGCTGCGCCGTCACCGCCGTCGTCCTCGTCCTGGGCACCGTCGCCCTGGGGGTGTGGGGGGTGAGCGCGCTGATGGACGAAGTGAAGAAGGCCACGATACCGCCGGGCGTGTACGAGGCGGCGAAGGTGGGCGATCCCGAGTCCGACGTGCAGGCCGAGCTGCCCGAGGGCAGCTCGCTCCTCACCTCGGACCTGGCGGACAGGGGCCCCCGGCCTCCCAAGGGCGCGACCTGCCGCCACTTCGCGTCCGACGACCCCGACGACACCACGACCATCTTCCGGTTCTGCTTCGCCGACGGGGAGTTGGTCGCCAAGCAGACCTTCCAGGACGAGGGCTGACCCGCCAAGTCCCGGTGGCGGGGCCCGAGTCCGGGGAAAGAGGCCCGCGGGTCCGGGGACAGGGGGCCGCCGGTCCCTGGCCCTGGTCCGCGACCGCGACCGCGCTCGCGGTCGGTGCGGTCCGGTCCGGCGCGGTGTTGCCGATAGGGCATGATGGCCCCTCCATGCCATCCGCTTCGACCGACACCGCGCAGGAGGCCGCGTGATCCGGGTCCTCGTCGCCGACGACGAGCCGCTCATCCGCGCCGGAATCAGGATGATCCTCACCTCGGCCGACGACATCGACGTGGTCGCGGAGGCGGACAACGGCCGCGAGGCGGTGGAGACAGCCCGTGGCACGGCCGTCGACGTCGCCCTGCTGGACATCCAGATGCCGGTGATGGACGGGCTGACGGCCCTGGCCGAGCTGCGCAGGGCCGCGCCGCACGTACGGGTCCTGATCCTGACCACGTTCGGCGAGCGGGAGAACGTACTGCGCGCGCTCGGTCACGGCAGTGCGGGGTTCCTCCTGAAGGACACCGCGCCCGACGAGCTGATCCAGGCGGTGCGCGCGGCGGCGGCCGGCAACGCCTATCTGTCACCGACCGCGACCCGGCACGTGGTGGACTCCCTGGCGTCCCCGGGGGCCACCGCCCGCGCGGAGGAGGCCAGACAGCGCCTCGACGGGCTGACCGCGCGGGAACTCGACGTACTCGCCCTGCTCGGCGAGGGCCTGTCCAACGCCGACGCGGGCAAGCGGCTGCACATGAGCGAGGCCACGGTGAAGACCTATGTCAGCAGGATCCTGACCAAGCTCGGGTGCGACAACCGGGTGCAGGCGGCGCTCATCGCCCACGACGCCGGACTGCACCGGGACACGGTGTAGCACCGCACGCGGACTTCGGCGCGGGACGCGCGGGCGGGTTCACCCGAGGACCTCCAGCAGGCGCTTCGCGAGGACCCCGGCGGAGGCGGGGTTCTGCCCGGTGACGAGATTGCGGTCCTCCACCATGTACGGCTTCCAGGTCTCGCCGCGGCTGTAGTCGACGCCGACGCTCTCCCTCAGTTCGTCCTCCAGCAGCCAGGTCGCCCTGGGCGCCAGCCCCACCCCTTCCTCCTCCTCATTGGTGAAGCCGGTGACGCTGCGGCCCTTGAAGGGTGACTCGCCGTGGATCCTGGTGGCGAGCAGCGCGGCGGGGGCGTGACACACGATCGCGAGCGGCCTGCCCGAGGCGAGCTGCGCGGTCAGCAGCCGGCCCGCGTCGGCGTCGAACGCCAGGTCCGCCATCGGACCGTGGCCGCCCGGGAGATAGACCGCGTCGTAGTCCTCGAGACGGACGTCGGAGAGCGCGATCGGCCGCCGCATCACCTCCGCGTCGCGGATGACGCCCTCCAGTTCGAGGGCACCCTGTTCACCACCCGCCATCGCCGGGCGCAGGCTCATCATGTCGACGGTCGGGATCACGCCGCCCGGTGTCGCGACCACCACCTCGTGACCGGCGTCCGTGATCGCCCGGTACGGGTTCGCGAACTCCTCGGCCCAGTATCCCGTCGCGTATCTGGTGCCGTCCTTGAGCACCCAGTACGCCGCTCCGCTCACCATGAAGAGCACCTTCGCCATCACACGCCTCCTCGCGAGGGGTCCGCGGCAAACAACTCATACCAGCGTAAACACGCGTTCGGCGGGACGCATACGGACAGCGACCCGACCGCCTCCCCTTCCCCGCGGCTGATCCGGAGCGGGGCCGGCCCACGCCACGGGCCCGCGCAGCACACCCCCGCGGGCCTTCGCAAGAGCGCTCCGCCGGACTTATCCCTGGCTCAGACGGGCTCATCACTGGCTCAGAGCGATGGCACCGTGGGGGCGGAGGCAAAGATTCGGCCATGTTGAGTACATGGGCAATTCAATCGAAGGTCATGCATACGGCTCAGTCACGGAAGCCGCATCTCTCGGCGCAGCCGCCTCAACAGGTGCAACGCACCCCAGGGGACCAACCGAGGTGTGGACCATGTGTGTTCGCAACGGGACCCGTCGCACCCCTTCTGTGAAGACGCTGCAAACAGGCTCAAACCAGCCGCCCCAAGGGGGAATTCAAGGCGCGGAACGTGCAATTCCGGCAGCCGGTGGGCGCTTTGCAGCAACACCCCCGCGGCGCCGCCCGAAGCGCCGTCACCGCGCCCCGGCCGGGGCGCGGTGACGGGCATCCGGCCCTGAGCGCCCCTGCGCCCGCGGTCCGGAAGTCGTCCTTGCATCCGGAGCCGTGGACGTCAAATATTCCAACCGCGCAACTTGACAGGTCCACGCCCAGCAACCGCTGATCAGGGACCTGCACGCACCGACTGCCCAACCTCACCCGATGGGCTGTCCATCCCCCATACCTACGGAGGATCACGTGATCTTCAAGCGCTTCTCCCCCCTCGCCGGCGCGTCCAGACGGGCTCGCCTCCTCGCCGTGTCGTCCGGTCTGGTGACCGCCGTCGCGCTCGCGGCCCCCTCGGCCGTCGCCGCCCCGGCCCCCGAGGCCAAGGCGACCGCGTCGCAGCTCGCCGACGCCAGCTCCGCCGTTCTCGAGGCGGACGTGGCCGGCACCGCGTGGTACACCGACGCGAAGACGGGCAAGATCGTCGTGACCGTCGACAGCACCGTGTCGAAGGCCGAACTGGCCGAGGTCAAGGGCGCGCTGGCGGACTCCAAGGCCGAACTGACGGTCAACCGCACCCCCGGCAAGTTCACCCCGCTGATCGCCGGCGGCGAGGCCATCACCACGGGCGGCAGCCGCTGTTCGCTCGGCTTCAACGTGCGGGTAGGCAGCGTGAACCACGCGCTGACCGCCGGTCACTGCACCAACATCAGCTCCAGCTGGTCGATCGGCACGCGCACCGGCACGAGCTTCCCGAACAACGACTACGGCATCATCCGCCACTCCAACCAGTCGGCGGCCGACGGCCGGGTCTACCTGTACAACGGCACGTACCGCGACATCACGGGCGCCGCGAACGCCTCCGTCGGCCAGTCCGTGCAGCGCAGCGGCAGCACCACCGGTCTGCGCAGCGGTTCGGTCACCGGCCTCAACGCCACGGTCAACTACGGTTCGAGCGGCATCGTGTACGGCATGATCCAGACCAACGTCTGCGCCGAGCCGGGCGACAGCGGTGGCGCGCTCTTCTCGGGCAACACCGCGCTGGGCCTCACCTCCGGCGGCAGTGGCAACTGCAGCGTGGGTGGAACCACGTTCTACCAGCCCGTCACGGAGGCCCTGAGCGTCTACGGCGCCACGATCATCTAGCACCTCTCACGACCGGCGCTCGGGGACGGTCCCCGGCCGAGCACCCCGGAGCCCCGTGAAGTGACGCACCACCGGCGGACCGCGCTGCACGCGCGGTCCGCCGCTGGCGTACCCGGAACCGCCACACCCGGCCGACCGGGTGGACTCAGCGCCGGGCGGACTCAGTGCCGGGCGGCGGTGACCGGTTCGTCCCTCCGGGTCCCCGGCTCCGGGTCACGGCTCAGGGCACCGGGCCACCACGCCTTCCGCCCGATGTCCAGGACGAGCGCGGGCACCAGGAGCGACCTCACGACGAGGGTGTCCAGCAGGACACCGACGGCGACGATGAAGGCGATCTGCAGCAGGAATGCGAGCGGGATGACGCCGAGGGCGGCGAAGGTGGCGGCGAGGACGATGCCCGCGGAGGTGATGACACCGCCGGTCGCGGTGAGGCCGCGCAGGACCCCGTCGCGTGTGCCGCGCTTCAGCGACTCCTCCCGGACGCGCGACATGAGGAAGATGTTGTAGTCCACGCCGAGCGCCACGAGGAAGACGAATCCGTACAGCGGCACCGAGGCGTCGGTACCGGTGAAGCCGAGGACCCCCTCGAAGACGAGTGCGGAAATGCCCAGTGTCGCCAGGAAGTTCAGTGCCACCGTCGCCACCAGCAGCACGGGCATCAGCAACGAGCGGAGCAACCCCATGAGGATGACCAGGATGATGGCCAGCACGACGGGCACGATCAGCATGCGGTCGCTCTCGGACGTGCGCTGGGTGTCGTACTGCTGGGCGGTGTAACCGCCGACCAGGGCATCGGCCCCGGGGACCGCGTGGACGGCTTCGCGCAGCCGGGCGACGGTCTCCTTGGCCGCGTCGCTGTCCGCTGGGGCTTCGAGCGTCGCGTTGATCCGGACCTTGCCGCCGGCCGTCTGCGGTGCTCCGGCACCGGGCCGCCCGGACTCGGTCACGGGGGACGCGGTCACCACACCGTCGGTTCCGCGGGCGGCCGAGGTGACCTGGTCGACCGTGCCGGCGTCGGCGACGATGACGGCCGGGTTGCCCGAGCCGCCGGGAAAGTGCTCGCTGAGTGCCGCCTGCGCGGCGACGGACGGCGCGTCGTTGACGAAGAGTTCGTCGAGCGGGACGCCCTTCGAGTCGAGGGTCGGCGCGAAGGCCGCGCACGCGAGCAGCCCGGTGAGTGTGACGGCCCAGACCTTACGGGGAGCGCGGTCCACCAGTGCCGCGACCCGGGGCCACACGCCACGGCCGCGGCCGTCGCTCTCGGCCGTGCCCGCGGGCTTCGGACGAGCGGGCCAGTAGGCGCCGCGGCCGAGCAGTACCAGCACGGCGGGGAGGAACGTGAGCGTACTGAGAACGGCGCACACGATGCCGATGGCGCCGACCGGCCCGAGCGCGCGGTTGTTGGTCAGGTCGCTGAGCAGCAGCGCGACCAGGCCGAGGGCCACGGTGGCGGCGCTCGCCACGATCGTGCCCGCCGACTCCCGGAGCGCCGCGCGCATGGCGCTCACGCGGTCCTCCCGCCGCTCCAGCTCCTCCCGGAAGCGGGCGGTGAGCAGGAGCGCGTAGTCCGTCGCGGCACCGATCACCAGGATGGACAGGATTCCCTGCACCTGACCGTCGACGCGCACGATGTCCCGCTCCGCCAGGGCGTACACGACGCCGCACGCGAGGCCGAGGGCGAGGACGGCGCCGACGATGATGACGAGGGGGAGGATCACGCTCCGGTAGACCGCGAGCAGGATGATCAGCACCGTCGCGAGGGCGACTCCGAGAAGCAGGCCGTCGATACCCGCGAACGCGTCGGACAGGTCGGCCTGGCTGGCCGCCGGGCCGGCGATCCGCACCGTCGTACCGGGCACTTGTTCCGCCGCCTCGGTGATCTTCCCCAGCACGGTGGGGAGTCGGTCGTCGAGGTCGGGGCGGAGCTGGGCGACTCCCTGGAGCGCCTCGCCGTCCTCGGAGGGGATGGCCGCGGAGGCGGGGCCCACGGTTCCGCTCACCTCTTCGAGCGAGGCCAGGGCGCCGGTCGCGGACTGACGCTGCTCCGCGCTCACCCGGCCGCCGTCCGTGGCCGTCCAGACGACGATGGCCGGGAGGGTCTCGTCCTGGCGGAAGGCCCGCTGCGCGTCGATGACCTTGGTCGACTCGGCGTTCTGCGGCAGGAAGGCAGCCTGGTCGTTGGTCGCGACCTCGCCGAGCTTGCCGGCGTAGGGACCGAGTGTCCCGCCGATCCCTAGCCAGGCGACGAGCAGTACTGCGGGCACGAGCCATCGCGCGAGCCGTGTGGACGTGGACATTGCGCTCCCGGATGCGAGGGTCGAGCACTACCTTGATCGCAGACTATCTCAATCATCAAGATAGTTTTCGCGCGGGTCGCCCCGCGGGACGCGCACCGCGGCCGGGCCTCGGTGCGGGCCGGGTTCAGGACCGCGTTCAGGACCGCGTTCAGGGCTCCTGGCGGAGCTGCCCCAGTTCGGCGTTGAGAGCGTCCAGGAACCGCAGCACCGTGTCGACCTCGTCGCCGCTGAACTGCTCCTGGGCCCGGGCCGCCGCCTGGGCGAGCGGCATGAAATGGGCGCGGGCCGCCGACCGGGCGTCCGGCAGGTAGTGCAGGTGCACCACACGCCGGTCGGTGCTCTCGCGGGCCCTGCGGATATGACCGGCCCTCTCCAGCCGGTCCAGGCACGCGGTGACCGCACCGGACGTCAGACCGAGGTGCGCGCGCAGACGGCCCGGCGTGAGCGGCGTCTCGGAATCGAGGATCGCGGCCAGCGCCTGGACGTCCGTGGCGTGCAGCCCCTGATCGGCGGTGAAACCGTGCGCGATGCGGTTGAACTCACCGTTCATCCGCCGCAGCCGGACCGCCAGGGCTTGCAGTTCCTGTCTGCGGGGCTCGACGCCGGTGTCCGCCGCCTGCTGGGTCTTCTCCGTACTGGCCACCCGGTCACCCTATGGGCAGGGGGGAACCGTGTCCGTGGCGGACGGAGCCGGCGGAGCAGCGAAACGGGCGGTCGGCCCGGCTCGACCGGACCTCAAGTCGCCCGACCCATACTCGCGGAAGTGCATGGACCGGTGCGGACCCGCGGATGACCCGGGTCCCTGGCCCCGGGCCGGCTGATCTCCCGTCCGTCCACCGAGAAGGGACAGCATGACCAGCACCCGACCCCGCACCGGGTCCGCACCGCGGGCCGACGCCGTCAACGCCGCGCTCCGGGAGTTCTTCGGCGCCCGCCGGGCCGAGGCCGAGGCGATCAGCCCGGCGTACGCGGCCGTTGTCGCCGAACTGGAGGGTTTCGTCCTGCGCGGTGGCAAGCGCGTACGGCCGGCCTTCGCCTGGCTCGGCTGGATCGGCGCGGGCGGCGACGAGCACGGGGCCGACGCGGGGGCCGTCCTTCGCGCCTGCTCCGCGCTGGAGTTGTTCCACGCGTACGGACTGATCCACGACGACGTGATAGACGCGTCCCTGACGCGCCGCGGCTCCCCCTCCCCGCACGTGCTGTTCGCCGACCGGCACCGGGAGCGGTGCTGGTCCGGTGACCCGGAGCTGTTCGGCACGGGCGCCGCGATCCTGATCGGGGATCTGGCCCAGGTCTGGGCCGACGACATGATCCGTACGTCCGGGCTGCCGGCACGGGAGCTGGAGCGGGTGGCTCCGGTGTGGTCGGCCCTGCGCACGGAGGTGCTGTGCGGTCAGGTGCTCGACCTGACCGCCGAGGCGTCGGGCGACGAGGACCTCCGCACGCCGGTACTGGTCGACCAGTACAAGACGGCCTCCTACACGGTGGAGCGTCCGCTGCACATCGGCGCCGCGATCGCCGGAGCGGATGCCGAACTCGTCGCCGCCTACCGTACGTTCGGCGTCGACATCGGCGTCGCGTTCCAGCTGCGCGACGACCTGCTGGGGGTGTTCGGCTCACCCGAGGAGACCGGCAAGCCGTCCGGTGACGATCTGGTCCAGGGCAAGCGCACCCTGCTCCTCGCGGCTGCCCTCGGATACGCCGACGCGCGGGACCCGGACGCGGCGAAGTACCTCAGAGCCAGGATCGGGAGACAGATCTCCGGGGACGAGCTGGCCACGATGCGCTCCATCATCACCGGCGTGGGAGCGGTGGACCACGTCGAGCGCGACATCGCCACCCGCACCGAGCGGGCCCTCGCCGCACTGCGGGCGAGCAGCGCGGTCGGCCGCGCGAAGGACCAGCTGGCCACCATGGCGATCAGCGCGACACAGCGGACAGCATGAGCGTCCGCCGCCTTCGGCGCCGAGCGGGTCGCTGACAGCGCGGGTGCCGCACGCGGAACGGACCCCGTCGGGATGTGCGAGACGGCACACCACCGGCCACGCACCGGCGCGGTCCCCGGAGCCGACAGCCATGAACGCCTCCGGAGTCCACCCCACCACCCACTCCGTGGCGGCCCCGGCACAGACCGGGTCCACCACAGCGGGCCTCACGCGGGGAGGTCACGTGTCCCGCCCTCCGCCGGGGCCGGTGGGCGGCACGGTGGCAGGGCGAGGACCGCCGCCGCGATGGCGTCGGAGTCCTCCAGCGTGACCGAGCCGACGCCGGGTCTGATGCCCGCGGCGGTCACCCAGTGCACCGACTCGGTCGGCACTCCGTAGGCGAAGCGGCGGGGATGCGGTACGCCCCGGGCGTCGATCAGGTGGTAGGGGCGCGCGGAGACGGCGAGGCCCCCGGTCTCGTAGTCCTCGGCGCCGGCGTCCCCCCGGCCGTGGGGTACGCGGTGGGGACGGCACTGCCCGGTGCGCAGCAGCCGCTCCAGCAGCGGGTCCGCGGTGCGCCGCAGGTCGATCTCGGGGAGGCGGGCCTCGATGAGGACGGTGGCGCGCACCCGTGCGCCCGTCTCGGTCGACGTCCCGGTGAAGCAGGGCCCGGCCGGGTCGTGGGCGGCGGCCACGCGCAGTCCGGGGCCGGTCACATCGAGGACGCCGGCGTCCATGAGCGCGGCCATCTCCTCCACGCGGGACGCCGGCGGGCCGATGGACAGATAGGCGTTGAGCGGCGTGTACCAGTGGTCGAGGTCGTCGCGGTGGGAGGCGGCGGTCAGACCGGCGTGGTCGACGGCCAGCCGCAGTTCGTTGCGCAGGTCCCGCAGGACGTCGAGCGCGGCCTTGACCGGTCCGCCGACGTTGCCCTGGCGGGCGAGGCGGACGTCGTCGTCGAGGTGGCCGCGCAGCCAGCGGCGGAAGGCGGCCGGGCCGGTGACGTCGCCGGGGGCGTACGGGCGGGCGACCCGCTGCCAGTCCCAGCGTTCGGCCGGGCCGATCCCGGCCTCGTCCAGGAGCCGGTCCTCGGCCGGTCCCGGCTCGGCGCGCAGATACCGCTCGGTGAACTCCTCGGCGGCCGGGGCGGGTTCGCCGCGTGCGGTGAGCAGGCCCGCGTAGTAGACGCCGCACACCTCCTTGGAGACCAGCGGCCACAGGTCGGCGGCGAAGTCGACGGCCGGGCCGCCGGTGTCCCGGCGACGGCGCAGCGCGGCGATGTGCTCGGCGGTCAGGAGCCGGGGCAGGTAGCGGCCGTGGGCGCCCTTCTCGTTCTCGCCGCGCGCCTGGTAGGGCACACCGCGGCGGGAGCCGGCGTACAGGCGCGGCTCGCGGCCGGAGGGCCGGTAGACGAGCAGGCCGCCGGTACGGGTGAAGACACCGCCGCGCCCCTGGGTGAACAGGGCCAGGTAGTCGAAGAAGTTGAGTCCCAGTCCGCGCAGCAGCACGCTCTGGCCGGGCCGGACGGCCGAGAGGTCGACGTCGGCGGGGTTGGCGGGGGCCACGTACGTCAGCGCGTGCCGGGCGGCGAACCGGGCCAGCCGCCGTTCGGTGCCGGTGGGCCGGGCGGGCAGGTGGCCCTGGGCGAGGACGACGGCGGAGAGTCCGGTCAGCCGGGTGCCGTCCTCCAGGGTGACGGTCTGCGGAGCGCCGGCAGCGTCACCGGTGGCCGCGTCCGTCTCCGCGTCCGCGTCCTCCAGGGCGACGGCCCGTACGGGGTGGACGAGCACCGTCAGATGGGCGGGGGCCGCCGCCACGACCCGTTCGAACGACCAGCGCAGATAGGAACCGTAGAGCGCGCGGGTGGGGTAGGAGTCGGGGCCCAGACGGCGCGCCTCGGCAACGACCTGTCCGTCGTGGGCGGTCTCCCGGCCCGCCTCCAGCGTGCCCGAATCCAGGGCCTTGGCCCACTGGTAGAGGCTCGGCCCCTCCTCCATCGGGCCGTCGATGCGCACGCTGGCGTCGGTGTAGACGGTCACCTGGCAGGCGACGGTGTTCATCAGCAGATGGCGGGACTGCGTCGGGCGCCACACCCGTCCCGCGCCCGCCGGGTCGGGGTCGACGACACGCACGGTGACGCTGTCCCAGCGGGGCGACTTCCGCTCCTGCGCGCAGAGCCGTTCCAGTACGGACAGGCCCCGGGGGCCCGCGCCGACGAGGCACACCTCCAGACGAGCCGTGCCGGCCGTCACCGGCGGTCCCGCGGGGAGTCGGACGTCCGCCGCGCCTTCTTCTCCGTGCGTACGGTCCACAGTTCCTCCTTCCTCGGTCACCGTCGGGGCAGGCGCTCGATCAGGGATCGGTTCCGCCTGGAAGCCGGCTGGAGGCGCCGGGGCCCGAACGGCTCAAGGGCCGGTCGCCGGGGCCGGGTTCCGCGGCGTCGTCCTCCACCACCGGGCCCCGAACGGCGCTCTATCGGGACTCCAGTCCCCGGTCGGCTAATGGGACTGCCCGCGGGGCACGACCCCGCCGGATCAGGGCACGGAACGGAATGTGGAGATCCATCTGACGTACAGCGGTTGCCGGGGGCTATCCGCCTCATGAAGGAGCTTCGATGACGTTTCACACCTGTCCCAGAGGCCACGCCCGCGAGACCGCAGGCAGCGCCGGTCCCGTGCTCTGCGCTACCTGCGCCGGACGCGTCGAGGGCCAGCTCCGCGCGCTTCCCGCCCTCCACCAGGAATGCCTGCACCAGGTTTCACCGACGGTCAGGCGGACGAACCCGACGAAGGTCTCGTCGAGCCGGGGACGCGATCACCTCAACGTCTCGGTGCTCGACACCCGTCACCGCGCCCTGACCGTGCTCGAATCGTGGTCGGGGATGGTCGCGGAGAAGCTGGGCACCGCTCCCCCGCCGCGTACGGTGCCGCACCTCGCGCGGTTTCTGCTGCGGCACCTCGACTGGCTCGTGGCCCAGCCGCCGGCCGCCGACTTCGCGGACGAGATCGAGGGGCTGGCCGTCGAACTGCGGCAGACCGTCGACCCCGCGCCGAGCGCGCTGCACGCCGTCATCAGGAAGTGCGTGGTGGACGGCTGCCCCGGCACGATCAGCGCCCTGCCGCAGGGCGGCGGAACCGCCGGGAGCAGGCACATCGCGTGCTCCGCGGGGCACTCCTGGGAGATGCGTGAGTGGCTCGGCCTCCGCAGGCTCATGAAGCGTCGGCGCGAAGGGGTCGACGGATGACCGGGCCGGGATCGCCCGCCGACGCACGCGACGCCACGAGAGATGACAGAGGGAGCTGGGTGCGTTGACCCCACCGATCGCAGCCGAGGGGCTGTCGGAGAGCCGCCGGGCCCGCTCGGTCGGTATCGGGCGCGCCCACGCCAAGGCCATCCTGCTGGGCGAGCACGCGGTCGTCTACGGGGCGCCGGCGCTCGCCCTGCCGGTCCCGCAGCTCACGGTGACGGCGAGCGCCGGGTGGTCGTCCGGCGCCTCCGGCGCCCGGGGCGGCCTGGCCTTCACGATGACCGGTTCGGCGTCGCGGGAGCTGGTGACACAGGCGTCCGACGGGCTGCGGCGGCTGGCCGAGGAGTTCGTCGCACGCCTGGAGGTGCCGGGGCCGCCGTCCCTGGAGGTGATCCTGGACGGTTCGGTCCCGCACGGCCGGGGGCTCGGTTCCAGCGCGGCCGTCTCCCGCGCGGTCGTCCTGGCGCTGGCCGATCTGCTGGGCCGTGAACTGACCCCGGGCGCGGTGTTCGACCTGGTGCAGACGGCGGAGAACGTGGCGCACGGCCGGGCCAGCGGGGTGGACGCCATGGCGGTCGGCGCGTCGCGGCCGCTGCTGTTCCAGGCGGGCCGGGCGGAGGAACTGGCCGTCGGCTGCGACGGGTTGTTCATCCTCGCCGACAGTGGCACCGCGGGCAGCACCAAGGAGGCGGTCGAGCTGCTGCGTACGGGATTCGGGCGCCGCGCCGGGGCGCGGGACCGTTTCGTCGGCCGGGCGACGGAGCTGGCCGAGGCGGGCCGGCAGGCGCTCGCCGACGGCGATCCCGGGGAGCTGGGTTCCTGCCTCACCGACTACCACGAACTGCTCCGCGCGGCCGGCCTGAGCACCGGGCGGATCGACACGCTGGTCGAGGCCGCGCTGGAGGCGGGCAGTCTCGGCGCCAAGATCACCGGAGGTGGGCTGGGCGGCTGCGTGATCGCGCAGACCCGGCCCGAGCAGGCCAGGGAGGTCACCCGGCGGCTGCACGAGGCCGGTGCCGTACAGACCTGGGTCGTACCGCTGAAAGGGCTCGACAGCCATGCACACTGACCACTCGACCGCCCCGGTGGCGGCGCCTTCCGGGCCGAGCGCGGCGGATGAGGCCACCGCCGTCGCGCACCCGAACATCGCGCTGATCAAGTACTGGGGCAAACGCGACCGGCGTCTCGTACTGCCCTGGACGTCCAGCCTGTCGATGACGCTGGACCTCCTGGAGACGACCACCCGGGTGCGGCTCGCCCCCGGGGCCGGGCACGACACGGCGACGCTGAACGGCGTGCCCGCGACGGGCGAGACCCTGCGGCGCATCGCCGCCTTCCTCCAGCTGGTGCGGGAGAGGGCGGGCAGCGACGTGAGGGCGGTCGTGGACACGGAGAACACCGTGCCCACCGGGGCGGGTCTGGCGTCCTCCGCCAGCGGGTTCGCCGCCCTCGCCGTCGCCGCGGCCGCCGCGTACGGGCTGGACCTCGACGCCACCGCGCTGTCCCGGCTGGCGCGGCGGGGGTCCGGGTCCGCGTCCCGGTCGGTGTTCGGCGGCTTCGCCGTCTGGCACTCCGGAGCGGACGCCGGCACGGCCGCGGAGGCGGACCTCGCCTCGTACGCCGAGCCGGTGCCCGCCGCGAACTTCGACCCGGCGCTGGTCGTCGCCGTCGTCAACGCCGGTCCCAAGGAGGTCTCCAGCCGGCAGGCCATGCGCCGCACGGTCGACACGTCACCGCTGTTCCGGCCGTGGGTCGCGTCCAGCGAGGCCGATCTGTCGGACATACGGGCGGCGCTGCGGCGGGGCGACATCGACGCGGTGGGCGAGATCGCGGAACGCAACGCGCTCGGGATGCACGCGACGATGCTGGCGGCCCGGCCGGCGGTGCGCTACATGTCGCCCGCCACGGTCACCGTGCTCGACAGGGTGCTCCGGCTGCGGCGCGAGGGCGTCGCGGCCTACTCGACGATGGACGCCGGGCCGAACGTGAAGGTGCTGTGCCGCCGGGTGGACGCGGAGCGGGTGGCGAGAGCCGTACGCGACGCCGTACCGGACGACACGGTCCTGGTCGCCGGACCGGGCCCCGGCGCCCGCCTGCTGGGCGAGGACGCGTGACGGCGTCGCGGCGCACGGTCGTACGGCGCGCGCCGGGCAAGCTGTTCGTCGCGGGCGAGTACGCCGTGGTGGAGCCGGGCAACCCGGCGATCCTCGTGGCGGTCGACCGGCACGTCACCGTCACCGTCACCGGCGCGGAGGTCGGCGCGGCCGATGTGGTGGTCTCCTCGGACCTCGGCGGGCGCCGGGTGGGGTGGCGCCGGCACGAGGGGCGGCTCGTCCTCCACGGCGCCGGTGACGGGAGCCGGGAGCGTGCCGCGCCGGCGCACGTCGTGTCGGCGATCGAGACGGTGGGCCTGCTGCTGGCCGAACGCGGCCTGCCGGTGCCCCCGTTGGACGTGTCGGTCAGCAGCCGGCTGCACGAGGACGGCAGGAAGTTCGGTCTGGGATCCAGCGGCGCGGTGACCGTGGCCACCGTCGGGGCCGTCGCGGAGTTCTGCGGACTGCGGCTGCCACGGCGGGAGCTGTTCCGGCTGGCCCTGCTCGCCAACGCGGGACTCGACCCCAAGGGCTCCGGCGGGGATCTCGCCGCCAGTACGTGGGGCGGCTGGATCGAGTACCGGGCACCGGACCGGACCCAGGTGCTGGACCTGGCCCGGCACCTGGGGATCGACGGGGCGCTGCGCGCGCCGTGGCCCGGTCACGCGGTGCGACGGCTGCCGCCGCCCGGGAGCCTGTCGCTGGAGGTCGGCTGGACGGGGAGCCCCGCCTCCACCGCGTCCATGGTCTCCGCCCTGCACCGCCGCCCCTGGCGGGGCACCCCGTCGCACCGGAAGTTCGTGGAGACCACGGTCGACTGTGTGGACTCCGCCGTCGCCGCCCTCGACACCGGTGACGGTCCGGGACTGCTGCACCAGATCCGCCGCGCCCGGCAGGAGCTGGCGCGGCTGGACGACGAGGTCGGCCTCGGCGTCTTCACCCCCGCGCTGACGGCACTGTGCGACACGGCCGAGGCGGCCGGGGGCGCGGCCAAGCCCTCCGGGGCCGGGGGCGGCGACTGCGGCATCGCGCTGCTGGACGCCGGGGCGGCGCGGGAGATCACACATCTACGGCAACGGTGGGAGAGGGCCGGGGTACTGCCCCTGCCCCTGCGTCCCGCCCTGGAAGGGACCGAGGAATGAGCGCTCAGCGCAAGGACGACCACGTCCGGCTCGCCATCGAGCAGCACCACGGGCACAGCGGGCACAACCAGTTCGACGAGGTGTCGTTCGTCCACCACGCCCTGGCCGGTATCGACCGGCCGGACGTGTCCCTGGCCACGGAGTTCGCCGGGATCAACTGGCCGGTGCCGATCTACATCAACGCGATGACCGGCGGCAGCGTCAAGACCGGTGCGATCAACCGGGACCTGGCCACCGCCGCCCGTGAGACCGGGGTGCCCATCGCGTCCGGGTCCATGAACGCCTACCTCAAGGACCCCTCGTGCGCGGGCACGTTCCGCGTCCTGCGCGAGGAGAACCCGGACGGGTTCGTGATGGCGAACATCAACGCGACGACATCGGTCGACAACGCGCGGCGCGCCGTCGACCTGCTGGAGGCGAACGCCCTCCAGATCCACGTCAACACGGCGCAGGAGACGCCGATGCCGGAGGGCGACCGGTCGTTCTCGGCGTGGGGCCCGCAGATCGGGAGGATCGCCGCGGCGCTCGACATCCCGGTGATCGTCAAGGAGGTCGGCAACGGGCTCAGCCGCCAGACCCTGCTGACACTCCAGGACCTGGGGGTGCGGGCGGCGGACGTCAGCGGGCGCGGCGGCACGGACTTCGCCCGTATCGAGAACGGCCGCCGGGAGGCCGCCGACTACGCGTACCTGCGCGGCTGGGGCCAGTCCACCTGTGCCTGTCTGCTGGACGCGCAGGGCCTGACCCTTCCCGTACTGGCCTCCGGCGGTGTGCGCCATCCGCTCGACGTGACGCGCGCGCTGGCGCTCGGTGCCCGCGCGGTCGGCTCGTCCGCGGGATTCCTGCGCACACTGCTCGACGGCGGTGTCCCGGCGCTGGTCGGGCAGCTCACGGCGTGGCTGGACCAACTGGCCGCGCTCCAGACCATGCTCGGCGCGCGCACCCCCGCCGATCTCACCCGCTGCGATCTGCTGATCCGCGGCGAACTGCGCGACTTCTGCGCGGACCGGGGCATCGACCCGCACCGGCTCGCCCGGCGTTCGGGCACCCGCCCCGGCCCCGTACCGGACTCCCTCGCCGCCCCGGGCCCGGGCGCCTTCGCCGGTCCCGTTCCGGCGAGAAGCTCCACGCACTGAAGGGAAAGCACACGATGACCGACGCACACGCCATAGCCGGGGTCCCGATGCGGTGGGTGGGACCCGTGCGTATCTCGGGGAACATCACCACCACCGAGACGCAGGTACCGCTGGCCACCTACGAGTCACCGCTGTGGCCGTCCGTGGGCCGCGGGGCGAAGGTCTCCATGCTGGCCGACGAGGGCATCGTCGCCACTCTGGTCGACGAGCGGATGACCCGCTCGGTGCTGGTGGAGGCGACGGACGCGCGGACGGCGCTCATGGCCGCGCGGAACATCGAGGCGCGGGAGGAGGAGCTGCGGGAACTGGTGCGCGAGTGCAGCAGGTTCGCCCGGCTGATCGGCGTACGGCACGAGATCAACGCCAACCTGCTGTTCGTCCGGTTCGAGTTCGCCACCGGCGACGCCTCCGGGCACAACATGGCGACGCTCGCCTCCGACGTCCTGCTGAAGCACCTGCTGGAGACCGTTCCCGGCATCTCCTACGGCTCGATCTCCGGGAACTACTGCACGGACAAGAAGGCCACCGCGGTCAACGGAATCCTCGGCCGCGGGAAGAACGTGGTCACCGAACTCCTCGTATCGCGCGAGGTGGTGACCGGTGTCCTGCACACCACGGCCGCACGGATCGCCGAGCTGAACATCCGCAAGAACCTCCTCGGCACCCTCCTCGCCGGCGGCATCCGCTCGGCCAACGCCCACTTCGCGAACATGCTGCTCGGGTTCTATCTGGCCACGGGCCAGGACGCGGCCAACATCATCGAGGGCTCGCAGGGCGTCACCATGGCCGAGGACCGGGACGGCGACCTCTACTTCGCCTGCACGCTGCCCAATCTGATCGTGGGCACCGTCGGCAACGGCAAGGGCCTCGGCTTCGTGGAGACGAACCTGACCCGGCTCGGCTGCCGGGAGGACCGCGAACCGGGGGACAACGCGCGCCGGCTGGCGGTCATCGCGGCGGCCACGGTGCTCTGCGGTGAACTCTCGCTGCTCGCGGCGCAGACCAACCCCGGTGAACTCATGCGCGCGCACATCCAGCTGGAACGCGACAACACGACCGCAAAGGTGGGTGCATAGGCATGCCCCAGTCCATCGGAATCCACGACCTGTCCCTCGCGACGACCGAGTTCGTCCTGCCGCACGCGGCGCTCGCCGCGCACAACGGCACCGACATCGGCAAGTACCACATCGGCATCGGCCAGGAGTCGATGAGCGTGCCGGCCGCCGACGAGGACATCGTGACCATGGCCGCGACCGCGGCAGCGCCGCTGGTCGCACGGCACGGCGCGGGCCGCATACGCACCGTCGTGTTCGCGACGGAGTCCTCGATCGACCAGGCCAAGTCCGCCGGTGTGTACGTGCATTCACTGCTCGGGCTCCAGCCGGCCTGCCGGGTCGTGGAGCTGAAGCAGGCGTGCTACGGGGCGACGGCGGCGCTCCAGTTCGCGATCGGCCTGGTGCGGCGCGACCCCGCCCAGCAGGTCCTCGTCCTCGCCAGCGACGTGTCCAAGTACGAGCTGGACAGCCCCGGTGAGGCGACGCAGGGCGCCGCGGCGGTGGCCATGCTGGTGGGCGCCGATCCCGGCCTGGTGCGTATCGAGGAGCCGTCGGGTCTCCACACGGCCGACGTCATGGACTTCTGGCGGCCCAACTACCGCGAGACCGCGCTGGTCGACGGGCAGGAGTCCATCAACGCCTACCTCCAGGCCCTCGAAGGCGCCTGGAAGGACTACGCGCAGCAGGACGGTCGCTCGCTGGAGGAGTTCGCCGCGTTCGTCTACCACCAGCCGTTCACGAAGATGGCCCACAAGGCGCACCGGCACCTGCTGAACTTCTGCGGGCACGCCGCCGGCCAGGACGCGGTCGCCGAGGCGCTCGGCCGGACCACCGCGTACAACAGGGTCATCGGCAACAGCTACACGGCGTCGGTGTACCTGGGTCTCGCCGCGCTGCTCGACCAGGCGGACGACCTGGCGGGCCGGGCCGTCGGCTTCCTGAGCTACGGATCCGGCAGTGTGGCCGAGTTCTTCTCCGGGACCGTTGTCGCCGGGTACCGCGAGCGCCTGCGGACCGCGGCGAACCGGGAGGCGATCGACCGGCGCGAGCCGCTGGACCACGCCGGCTACCGCGAGCTGCACGAGCGGTCCCTCCCGGCCGACGGCGGCGACCACCGGACCTCGGCGCAGACCACCGGACCGTTCCGGCTGGCCGGGATCGGCGGACACAAACGCCGCTACGAGGCGCGCTGACGATGCCTCGCCCCGGATTCGTGGGCGTGCGGCCGGCCGCCGCGCGCCCACGGCCCGTCATCCCGGTGGGGGGGGGGGCCACCCCCGCGGGGTCCGGCCCCGCCAATACCCCCGCAACAAGTATGGGAGCCGCACGGTAACCAGATCCCGAACCACACCACCCCCCAACCCAAGCAGGTAACGACGAGGATGCACCCCC
>NZ_JBVJNN010000053.1:0-9880 GCF_055583685.1 Streptomyces sp. NPDC104581 | reverse complement strand
CTCGCTTGGGTGGGGGGGCGCGCCACCCCCCCCCCCCCCCCCCCCCCCCCCCCCCCCGGGGGGGGGGGTCCCCCCCCCCCCCCCCCCCCCCCCCCACCGGGGCTTCGCACGCCCATGTCAGGACCACTTGAGGGGAGGGCGGCCGCATGAGCGACGTCACCATCCACGTACTCGGTACGGGTGCCTACGTACCGGAACGGATCGTCTCCAACGACGAGGTCGGCGCGCCGGCCGGGGTCGACGGCGACTGGATCACGCGCAAGACCGCGATCCGCGAGCGGCGCTGGGCCGCGGCCGGCCAGGCCACCTCGGACCTGGCCACGGCGGCGGGGCGGGCGGCGCTGAAGGCGGCCGGCGTCTCGCCGGAGCAGCTGACCGTGATCGCGGTCGCCACCTCCACACCGGACCAGCCGCAGCCGCCGACGGCCGCCTACGTCCAGCACCACCTCGGTGCGGCGGGCACGGCGGCGTTCGACGTCAACGCGGTCTGCTCGGGCACGGTGTTCGCACTGTCCTCGGTGGCGGGCACCCTGGTGCACCGGGGCGGCTACGCGCTGGTCATCGGCGCCGACGTCTACTCACGCATCCTCGACCCGGCCGACCGCAGGACGGTCGTCCTGTTCGGGGACGGGGCGGGGGCGATGGTCCTGGGGCCGACCGGCCGGGGCCCGGTGGTCCGGCGGGTCGCGCTGCACACGTTCGGCGACCTCACCGGGCTGATCGGGGTGCCCGCGGGCGGCAGCCGGCGTCCCCTCGACGAGGTCGGACTCCGCGCCGGTCTCCAGTACTTCGCGATGGACGGGCGCGAGGTGCGCCGCTTCGTGGTGGAGCAACTGCCGCAGCTGACCAAGGGGTTCCTGCACGAGGCCGGTGTCGAGGCCGCCGACATCAGCCACTTCGTGCCGCACCAGGCCAACGGGGTGATGCTCGACACCGTCTTCGAGGAGCTGCACCTGCCGCGGGCCACCATGCACCGCACGGTCGAGACGTACGGCAACACCGGGGCGGCCTCCATCCCGATCACGATGGACGCGGCCGTCCGCGCCGGCTCCTTCCGGCCGGGCGACCTGGTCCTCCTGGCCGGCTTCGGCGGCGGCATGGCCGCGAGTTTCGCCCTGATCCAGTGGTGACGGGGAACTGCCCCGGCGGGGACGGAGGACCGCGCACCGGCGGCGGTCACGGCCGCTCCGCCGGCTGATCCGCCTCCGCCAGTCGTGCCGGGGCCGGGTCCTGGGGTACGGCGGCGTCCCGGAGCGCGCGGGCAAGATCGCGGGCGCGCTCCCGCTCGTCGCGGGCCGCGTCGGCGAGCACCACCCGGGGCGGCCGGCCGCCGTCCTCCGCGATGCGCCGGGCGAGGTCGCAGGCGAGCGCGCCGGCCCCGGAGAAACCGCCCAGCAGCAGGGGCCGGCCGGCGGTGTGGGTGGTCAGGGCGTCGCGCGCCCCGTCGGCGCCGGTGCGCAGCACCACCAGCTCCTGGGGTCCGGGGTAGAGGTCGGACAGCAGGTCGTAGCAGGTGGCGGGGGCGCCCGGCGGCGGTATCAGACAGATGGTGCCCGCCCCCTCGTGCCGCGCGGCCCGCAGGGTGCGCAGCGGACCGACCCGTCTGGCCGCGACGCCCACACCCGGATGCGGTACGGCGCTGTCCTCCAGGAGTCGCAGGACCTCACCGACGGTGGTGTGCTCGCCCGCCGACAGCGAGAGCGTGCGCAGCAGCATGGCGCTCCGGGTGAGCAGTTCGGCGGCGGCGGCCGCGTCGAACAGGGCCCGGTCGTACACGCCCGTCAGGACCAGACCGCCCGCGCTGTCGTGGTGGGCGAGCAGTCCGACGGGCGGCGCGCAGCGGGCCGGGACGGTGACGGGGAACTCGGCCTTGATGCCGTGGGCGGCGAGTTCGGCCTCCAGGCCGTCCACCGGGTGCGGCGAGTCCTCGAAGACCACGACGGTGTCCGTGCACCCGGTGTCGAGGGACCCGCGCCCGTCCCAGGCGTGGATCCAGTCCCCCGGGACCCATTCGTAGGCGGCCAGGTCGAGGGCGCGCTCGCGCAGTTGCCGCAGCAGGTCGGGCAGGGTGGCCGCGGGGTCGACCTGGACGTGCATGGGCAGCGGGTTGCGCAGCGGGCCCGGCATCAGGGCGGCGCCGTCGAAGAGCACGCCCCGCCCGGAGACGGTCACCGTGAAGCGGACGGGGGCCGCGGCGGTGGCGCCGGAGCCCCAGTGGATCAGCAGGGCCCAGACGGCCTGGAGCACGCTGCTCTCGGCGACGCCCCAGGTGGCCGCCCAGCGCGTGAGGCGGGTGGTCTCGACGGGGTCCAGACGCAGCCGGGTGTGTCCGGTGCCGGTCAGGCCGGTGGGTCCGGCGGGCCGTCCCGGCCAGGAGGCCGCGCCGTCGGGCGGTGTACGGCCGGACCAGAGGTCCTGGGCGGGCCGGGGGTCCTGGGCGGCGGCCCAGGTCGTGTAGTCGCGCAGGTCCGGGCGGCGCTCGCCACCGGGCAGGGTGCCGCCGGCGAGGTAGGCGCGGTAGAACTCGCGCAGCAGGATGTTCGCGCTGCGACTGTCGAGCAGGGCCCGGTGATAGGTGACCAGGATCCAGACGGGTTCGCCGGGCGGTGCGGGCTCCCGTTCGAGCACCGTAAGGCGCAGCGCGCCGGGGCGGCGTAAATGGAAGCCGCGCAGCCGGTCTTGTTCCAGGAGGGCGGACCAGTCGCCGTCGCGGAAGGTCCGGCGGGTGATGTCGGGCGTGACGCGTTCGTGGACCACGAGCAGCGGTTCGCCGTCGCCGGTGAACGCGGTGCGCAGGACCGTCTCGCAGTCCAGGACGGACTGCCAGGAGGCGGTGAAGCGCGCGGTGTCGAGCGGACCGTGCCAGAACCAGACGAGCTGCTCGACATGGCGCCCGGTGCCGGGTCGTGTGTCACCGCCCTCGTGCAGCGCGGCCTGCTGGGGGGTGGCCCGGAAGGCGGGGAGGACGCGGGCGGCGGGTGTGCCCGCCAACTCCTCCAGCAACTGGCGCAGTTGGCCGAGCAGGGCCCGGGCGGACGTGTCGGTGGCGCCCCCGCCGGGGCCGGCGGCCCGGTCGAGGCCGACGTACAGCCTGCCCTCGCGGACGTGTGCCCGTACCGCGACTCGGTGGGTGGGCGCGGCGGAGGCGGGGCCGCCGGGCCGGTGAAGCCGGTCGGCGTGCTCGGGCTGGTCGGGCTGGTCGGGCTGGTCGAGGAGCAGACAGGTCTCCGCGAGGGGCATCTCGCCGAGGGCGCGGCGCGTCGCCGGGTCGGGGCTCCACTCGCGGCAGGCCCCGAAACCCGCGCCGGCGTCGGCCCGGCCGGCACACACGGCCAGGGAGTCCGCCAGGGCCGTCAGCCGACCGAGGGGATCGGCGCCGGGGGCGAGGGTGAAGTGGACGGGGTACGGCTCGGCGAGCCGCCCGACATGCCGGCGCAGACCCCGGCGGCCGGTCCGCGGATCACCGAGTACGTCGAACCCGACGGCCTCCTCGCCCTGCCGGCGGCCGAGGGCCAGCGCGAACACGCCGATCAGCACCTCCCCGGTACTCAACGCCAGCCGCCGGGCCAGACCATGGACGATCCGCTCGGTCACCTCCTTCCCGAGGACGAACCCGGCCCACCGCCGCGCCCCGTCCGGGGCCGCGAGGGGCATGTCACCGCGTGCGGGCGACGGGACGGGCCCGGACTCCGCACCCGGGGCGGGCGGCGCGGCAGCGCCGTACTCATCGGCCGGGGCATCGGACGCGGTGCTCCGTGCGGACCCGGCGGTGGGGACGGGCCGTACCGCCTGACGGGATCTGGTTCCGGCCACCCGGGTCCAGTGCCCGGCTTCGGCGGCGTCCCGGGACAGCTCCCGCAGCTCGGTGAGCCAGTCGGTCAGCGCCTCGTCCCGCTCGGGCCGCGGGCGTACGGCCGTGGTGAGAGCGGTGGTCAGGTCGTCGAGCAGGATGCGTAGGGAGGCGGCGTCCGCGGCGAGTTCGTGGACGACCAGGGCGAGCCGGTCGGCGCGGCGGCCGGACGGGCGGCGGTCCCTGGCGAGTACGGCCCTCAGCTGTGTCCCGGTGTGCGTGTCGAGCGCCGCGCCAGCCGATTCCAGGAGCGCGGCGAAACCGGCTTCGTCGGTGAACTCCCCCTCCACCAGCGGGTCCTGGCCGTCCGCGGTCGTGTCGGCGGCCCGTGCCGGGCGCAGGCCGTCCGCGGCGTCGAGGCGCGAGCGCAATCGGGGGTGGGCGGCCACGACGTTCCGCAGCGCCTCACGCAGCGCACCCGTGTCCGGTGCGGGTGCCGGTTCGATCAGGAGCACCTCGTAGCGGTGGCGGCGTTCACCGGGACGGGCGAGGGCCGCGCGCTGGGCGGGGCTCAGCAGACTGTCGGCGGCCGGCGGCCGGGTGAGGCGGTCGGCGACGCGGCCCGCGATGAGCGCGGCGGGTGTCCCGTGCGGTTCGGAGAACCGCAGGGTGTGATGGTCGGGTCCGTGCCGCAGCAGCCGGTGCCGCCAGGCCGGCCGGCCCTCGCCCTCGCCCTCGGCGGTCAGCTCGCCCAGGAACCGTTCCAGGGCGGCGGTGTCGAGCGGGCCGTGCAACTCGACGTCCCAGGGCGCGGGGTAGGGCGGGGACCCGGGGTCGACGACCACGGATATCGGCGCGTGCGGGAAGTGGTGAGGAGTCATGGTGTCCGGGGGTGTGTGGTCAGCCGCGCGTGGCCGGGTCCCCGTCCCTCCCTTCTGCGAGCGCGAAAAGAGCGTGCGGGGAACGTGCGGTGTCCGGGCACCGGGCCGGGGACGTACGGAAGCGTGAACGGGCGCGGCCGGCCTGGCCACCGCCCAGCAGCCTCTCCCCCATTGACGGCCTCCTGCCCCTGCCGGCGCCGACGACGTTCGGCGAGCACCACGTTACGGGCAGTGCGCGCCCCAAGTCCGGTTCTCCGAGCAGGTATGCAGCCGGGTGCGAGCGGTGCCCGAGCGCCATGGACGCCCCTGTACGCGTCCGAGCGCGTAGCGGGGCACGGGAATCCGAGAGGGCGGGGCGGAGAGGCGGGGCGCGCGCGGGGCAGGGTCAGCCGACGGGCGCGGACTCCGGCAGGAGCCGGCGGGCCACGCGGCAGGCCCGGCCCAGCAGTTGGGGGAGTTCATCGCTCCCGCGGGCCAGGAGCCGGCCGGGGACGGTCCGCGACCGGACGGGTCCCAGCGTCCACCTGCGCCAGTCGCCGGCCACGTCCGTCGCGGCCTGCGGATCGGCCTCGGAGGCGACGACGAGCACCGGGGTGGTGAGGGGTCCGGACCGCCAGGGGCCGTCGGCCGCCCGACGCAGCTCCTGGGCCAGCTCCAGGTCGGCGCGGAGCACCGGCAGCACGGCCCGCAGGAGAATCCCCTCGTCGCTGCCGGGCGGCACGGCTCCCCCGCCGCCGAGGGCGCTCAGCAGGTCGGCGTCCGTCGCCCGGCGGACGTCCGGCAGCCCGGCGGGCGGCAGCGGCGGCGGCCAGGCGCCGACCCCCAGGAACACCGGGCTCGGCAGCTCCTTCTCGTGCAGGGCGCGGGCCACGGTGAGCGCCGCCAGCGCGCCGAGTCCGTGCCCGTAGAGGGCGTACGGGCCGGGGCCGGTGAACAGCGGCAGCACCTCGGCGAGCAGCTCCGTGCGTGTGGTCAACCGGGGCTCGGTACGCCGCTGAGCACAGCCGGGCAGCAGGACCGGGACCGGCTCCACGCCGGGTCCCACGTCCGCGGCCCACCCGCCGAAGGCGACGACGCCCTCGGCGGAGTGGGCGAAGCAGTACAGCCGTACCGGCCGGTCCACCGTCATCTGCGCCCCCTGTTCCGCGACCGCTCCGGGCACCACCCGGGGCGGAGTCCGATGATTGCGGGGCCGCCTCGAACGCGGCTGGAGACCCGGCCGAGAACGCTCCTCCGAGCGTCGGCGCGCCCGCGGCGGTTGGCGATCGACCGGCCGGGGTGAGGTACTGGGGCCTGTCGTCTGGATCAGGCCCGGGGCGTGTCTTCGAAGTAGCGCCGTCCGCCCGCGGGGCGGGGCCCGCGGCGGCCGGTGCGGTGCGTCGCGAGGCGGAGGAGCGGTCTCGTACCGGGCGTACTCGGCCGGATTACGACAACGCGGCGGGGCGCCGCGCCGGGCGTCGCGGGCCAGGCGGGACTTCGAGGACAAGACCTATGCCGCGTAGCGGTCGAAGGTGGAGCCCCGGCGCAGGCCCGCCACCACGTCGAGTTCGGGATCGACCGCCAGCATCGCCTGGTGCAGACGCTGGAGTTGGGTCGAGGGCTCCACACCGAGTTCCTCTATCAGCCCCTCCCGCAGCCTCCGGTACACGTTCAGGGCGCCGGCCTGCCTCCCCGACCGGTAGAGCGCCACCATGGCCTGGGCGTGCAGACCCTCGTGCTGGGGGTGACGGGCGATCAGATCGGCCAGTTCGGCGACGAGTTCGGCGTGCCGGCCGAGCCGCAGATCGGCGTCGATACGCCGCTCGACGGTCATCAGCCGGGACTCCTCCAGGCGTGTGACCTCGATGTCCAGGACCGGGCCGCGCCGTACGTCGACCAGCGCGGGCCCCTGCCACAGGGCGAGGGCCTGCCGGAAACTACGGGCGGCCCGCCGGTCGTCCCCCGTCTCGAACGCCTCCTGGCCCTCGGCGACCAGGCGTTCGTAGGTGTACACGTCCACGGACTCCGGCGGGACGCGCAGCAGGTAGCCGCCGTGCCGAGTGGCCAGAACGTTCTTCGCCCCGCCCGGGACACCGGGCCCCAACGCGCTGCCGAGGCAGCGGCGCAGTTGCATGATGTACGTCTGGAGCGTGGTCATCGCGCTCTGCGGCAGCTCCGTCCCCCAGATCTCCTCCATGAGCGTCGACACCGGCAGGACGCGGCTCGGATACAACGCCAGGAGGGCGAGGACCTGTCGCGGCTTTCCGGCGGTCGGGACGATCGAGTCCCCGTTCTCCGCGGCACTCAGCGGGCCTAAGACCTGAATCTCCATTGCTCTCTCCCCGTTCGTCGTCGGGCACTCCCGATGGCGGAAATTCGTCGGCGAACCAGCACGCTAACCCCACCCGCACCGGAGGCCCCGGTTCCTTCAGCGGCACTTGAGTCATCCTCCAAGGACAGCCGAACGGGGAATGAGAGCCACGAAGGCAGGAGGAAAGAGCCCTAGCGTCCGAGGGTCCCCCATGCCTGCTCCGGCACGGCCGCGGGTGTCAGCGCGGGCTCCGGCACGGGTACGCGGGACGGCTCGGGCGCGGCGGCGGGCGGACCGGAGCCGGCACAGACCAGGGTGGCCAGGTCCGGGCGGTCGGCGAGGAGCGGCAGCAGCAACTCCCAGGAGCGGGTGATGTTCTGCCGGGACAGCCAGGAGGCGTCCTTGCAGCCGAGCACTTCGAAGCCCGTCGTCGCGGCGACGATGACGCGGGCGGCGACCGTCCAGGACACGCCCCGCGCGAGCGCCCCGCCGCTCTCGGCGCGGCGCAGGGTGTCCTCGACCCAGAGCTGCCACTCCTTGTGCAGCGGGGACACCGTACGGCGGGCGATGTCACCGGCGAGTCCGAAGCCCCCGCGGACCACGATGTCCCGGGCAAGGGCGGCCATCAGTTCGTGCGTGGCGTCCACCACCGCTTGCAGGGAATCGCCCTGCCGGGCCCGCGCCGACTCGGTGAGCCGGCGGACGGTATCGGCGGCCTCCGCCTCGACCGCTTCGGCGAGCACGCCCTTGTTGGCGAAGTGGAAGTGCAGAGCACCGTTGCTGACACCGGCCCGTCTGCTGATGACCGTCAGCGAGGCGGGGACGAAGCCCACCTCGGCGAACGTCTCCGCCGCGGCCTGGATAAGCGCACGCCGCGTGCGGGCGGCCCGCTCCTGTCTGACCATGCTCTGCCTCCCGGGCAACAGGCACTGAGGGGGTGCCGCGTCCTGCGGGACCGCAGGACGCGGGTGCCACGCGCCACTCATGGCGCCACCGGCCGCGGTCGCGGTCGGCGGGGTCACGCAGAGCAGAGTAACAAACCGTCTGGGCGGTTTCATATAGAGCCCGGTCGCGAACATCGCTGTTCTCTCTCCCCCCCGCCCTCCGCCCTCCGGACACGGGGGCGGCCGTGACCCACGAGTCGGCCGCACGGCGGGACAGGCGCCGGGCGGAGAGTCCCGCGGCAGGGAGCCCCACTCGCGCCGTCGGAGCACCGCGAGGCCCGGTGGCACGGTGCGGGCCGGGGCTCCATGCGCGCTCATGGCCGGTGCCGCGCCCGCAGACCCTGGGGCGCCCGGCGGAGACCGTGGAGAAGCCGGGCGACCGCCCGAGGGGCCGGACGGACGGCGGGGTCTCGCCGCCGCGGCTCGCGCCCTCGGCCGTAAGCGGCCGACGCGACGAGCGGAATGAGGGGCGGGCGGGGCGGCGGATGTGCGCGGACGACGGCCAGGACAGGACAGGGGCCCGAGGTAGTCGAGCGCGGAGCCGGCGTCGACGGCGCCACAACCGTCACGGTTGCGCGCGGGTGAGCCCTCGGGGCCGGGACGGGCCGACTGAAGGAAGGCGGCCGGACCGGTCGGCGCAGGGCCGGCACTCGCGCCCCGCCGGACCGGAAAAGCCTGCGTCTCTTCGCTCAGTTGACGCGCAGGGAGCTCGTGCTGCCGCCCTTGCGGGGTGCGGGGACGGGGGCCACGGGGGGCGTCTGCTGCTCCGCGAGCGGGGTCTCCGGCGCGGCCGTCAGGATCGACTGCTGGAGCTGGCGCAGCCGCGGCGAGGGCTCCAGCCCCAGGTCCCGCACCAGGGTGCCGCGCAGCCGGTGGTAGACGTCCAGGGCCTCACCACGCCGGCCCGAACGGTGCAGCGCCAGCATGAACTGGGCGTGCAGGTTCTCGTGAGTGCTGTAGCGACTGGTCAACACGGTCAGCTCCGCCAGCAGTTCGCGGTGCCGGCCGAGTCTGAGGTCGGCCTCGATGCGCTGGTCGAGGGCGCACAGCCGGCCCTCCTCCAGCCGCTTGGCCTCCATCTCCAGCTGCGCACCGGTCTGCACG
This sequence comes from Streptomyces sp. NPDC104581, assembly GCF_055583685.1. Taxonomy (NCBI): domain Bacteria; kingdom Bacillati; phylum Actinomycetota; class Actinomycetes; order Kitasatosporales; family Streptomycetaceae; genus Streptomyces; species Streptomyces sp. NPDC104581. The sequence continues at coordinate 871 of NZ_JBVJNN010000053.1, read as the reverse complement.
TCGGCGAAGGCGGAGCCGGTCCAGAGGGCAAGCGCCTCACGCAGCAGCCGCGAGGCGCCCTGGAAGTCCCCGTGGTCGATCGCGCGGTAGCCCATGCCCGAGAGGCGCTCGAACTCGCGGACGTCACTGCCGCCCTCGCCCAGAACGAGCATGTAGCCGCCGGGCGAGGTGACCAGGACGTCCTTGGCTCTGCGCCGCGAGGGCGAGTCAGGCTCGTCGCCGGGTTCCCGTCGGTCCAGCGCGAGCGCGATGAGGTCGCGCAGTTGCAGCACATAGGTCTGGAGCGTGGTGCGGGCGCTGCGCGGCGGCTTGCCCGCCCACAGCTCGTCGATGAGGGCGGAGACCGGCACCACCCGGTCGGCGTGCAGCGCCAGCAGGGCGAGCACCTGCCGGGGTTTCGGTGCGGTGGGGGCGACCGACACCCCGTTCTCCGTGACGTCCAATACGCCTAATACGTCGATCCGCACGCCGTTGCCCCCTAGTTGAGTGTGCAGTCATCCCGGCACCTCACGAGTACAAAACAGGACAGACGGTTTGTCAACAGCAAACCGTCCACGCTGTTTTGATGCACCGTACAGCAGAGGCTCTCTCAACTCTGCATATATAAAGCTCACTTGGGCGTTTCTTGTCTTCGCGCCCGTGGATCCGCAGCGCCACGCCGGGGCTCCACTCACACCGGGCGAGGAAGTCGCCGTATGCCCTGACCGCTGTTTTCGGACATGGCGAACAGACCGGCCATGCTGCTTGGTCGGTGCAGTGGTCACAGACATGCCATTACTGCGGCGGGTTGCCGTGCTTGCGGGACGGCAGGTCGGCGTGCTTCGTACGGAGCATCGCGAGGGCCGAGACGAGGACCTCGCGGGTCTCGGCC
>NZ_JBVJNN010000052.1:0-44866 GCF_055583685.1 Streptomyces sp. NPDC104581 | reverse complement strand
TTCCTTTAGGAGGCATTTGGCCTGCTCCGCCCTTCCGGCGACCGAAGACAACCTCCTTGGGGGGCCGCCCCCCCCCCTGGCCGCCTTCTTTCCCCCCCCCCCCCGGGGGGGGGGCGCCCACGACCGTCTCGTCCCACCCTGGGCCGGTGACGCGTCAGGAACGCGCTCCGGCCGACGACTGCCCGGACGCCGTCCTCGGCGAGGACACGGTGGTGGTGTTCCGTGCGTCGCGCCGCTCGCCCGCTCCTCCGCCTCGCGCCGGCCGGGGACGCTGGCCGTGGAGGAGGCGCCGACCGCGCTCGGCAGCCCGGTCGAGCGGGCACGGAGGCCGGGCACGCCGCACGGCGGCGATGTCCGCGAGGCCGGCGACACGGCGGGCGAGCGGACGAACGAGGTGCGCGCCGCGTTCGAGCCGCCGGCCCCCGCTCCCGTCGACATCCGCGGGTCCGACAGCCTCGAAGGGGACGTGACCTGCCTCTCCCTTCGGCCGCGCGACCTGCGCGCATGACCGCGTGTACGCGGCAATCGCGTATCCGGGCTTGGCTCCCGCCTTATCGCACCCTTAACCTACGGTCACGTAACCTACGAACCCGTAGGTACTACTCCCGTCCCCAGGAGCATCCGTGACACTCACCTCTCCCCATCTCGGCAGTTCGGAGGCGTGGACCGACGCCCGCTTGCTGTACGCGCTGGAAGAGGTGGTGGAGAAAGAACTCAACCGCCATCTCAAGGTCGCCAAGGACTGGATGCCGCACGACTACGTGCCCTGGTCCGACGCGCGCAACTTCCCCGGGTTCTTCGAGGACGGCACGGCCTGGGAGCCGGAGCAGTCCAAGGTGACCGACATCGGCAAGATCGCCCTCGTGGTGAACCTGCTGACCGAGGACAACCTCCCCAGCTACCACCACGAGATCGCCAGCCTCTTCGGCCGCGACGGCGCCTGGGGCACCTGGGTGCACCGCTGGACCGCCGAGGAGGGCCGCCACGGCATCGTGATGCGCGACTACCTGCTCGCCTCCCGCGCCGTCGACCCGGACAAGCTGGAGCAGTTCCGGATGGCCCACATGGCGGAGGGCTTCGAGTCGGACAACCGCCACTCGATGCTGCACTCCGTCGCGTACGTCGCCTTCCAGGAGCTGGCGACCCGCGTCTCGCACCGCAACACCGGCCACCAGTCGGGCGACCCGGTCTGCGACCGGATGCTGGCGCGGATCGCCACCGACGAGAACCTGCACATGGTCTTCTACCGCAACCTGCTGGGCGCGGCCTTCCAGATCGCGCCGGACCTGACCATGCAGGCCGTACGCGACGTGGTCGTGCAGTTCCGGATGCCGGGACACGGCATGCCCGGTTTCGAGCGCGCCGCCGCGCAGATGGCGATCGGCGAGATCTACAACATGCGGATCCACCACGACGACGTCCTCCAGCCGGTGCTGCGCTATCTGAAGGTGCTCGACATCGACGGGCTCGGCCCCGAGGGCCTCAAGGCGCAGGAGGAGCTGGGCCTGTACATGGGCGGGCTCGACTCGGAGGCCAGCAAGTTCGACGAGAAGCTCGCCGCCCGCAAGGCGCGGATGGCCGCGCGCGCCGCGCGCTGACCCGGTCGGGCGTGTCCGGGCGTCACCGCCCGCGGCCCGGACGCCCGAGCGCCGGACTCACGGCCGGTCCGCGGTCACCACGGCCTCAGCACCCTGCCCACCAGGGTGTGCCGGCGCCGAGGGGGAGCTCCCCACGGGTGTTCGAATCCGGCATCGTACGCTTTGCGGCGTGAAGCCTGTCACCCGTCTCTTCCTCATAGGCGCCCCGATCGTTGTCGTCGTCTCCGTCATGGTCGGCGGAGGCGACGATTCCGGGGTGCTGGCCGACAATCCCCCGCGGAGCGCGGCGAGCGCCGCTGCTCCCAATCCCCTCGCCTCCGGGAGCGAGGACGAGAAGGCGGAGCTGGAGGAGCGGATCAGGAAGCTGCCGCCCGGTCTCGCGGCCCCCGACAAGAAGGAGACGGCCGCCCGGATCGTGGCGAGCGCGGAGAACTCCACGCTGGACTGGCGCGACCAGTACGACGCGATCGAGGACCTGGACGACGGCAACGGCTACACGGCCGGGATCATCGGATTCTGCTCGGGCACCAATGACATGCTCCAGCTCGTCGAGGCGTACACGGAGCAGCACCCGGACAACCCGCTGGCCTCGTACCTGCCCGCGCTGCGGGAGGTCGACGGCACGGATTCGCACGAGGGGCTGGACCCGGGGTTCACGGAGGCATGGGCGGCGGCGGCCGGGGATCCCGCCTTCCGCGCGGCTCAGGACAGCACACGGGACCGGCTGTACTTCGACCCGGCGGTCCGGCTCGCAAAGATGGACGGCCTGGGCACGCTCGGTCAGTTCATCTACTACGACGCGATGGTCCTGCACGGGCCCGGTCTCGAAGCGGGCGGCTTCTACGGCATCCGGCAGGCGGCGATGGAGGAGGCGAGGACGGCGGCCGAGGGCGGCTCCGAGAAGGAGTACCTCGACGCCTTCCTCGACGAGAGCCGGGCCGTGATCCGGACGAAGGTCACGCGGACCCAGCGGGACACCTCGCGCGTCGACACGGCGCAGCGGGTCTTCCTCAGGGACGGCAACATGGACCTCACGCTGCCGCTGCGATGGAAGATGTACGGCGAAACGTTCCAGCTTCCCGCTTCCTGACCGGTCCTGATCCGCGGCTGACCGGGGGCGACCGGTCCGCCCTGGCCGGGCCGACCGGGTGAACCGGCCTCCGTCTCAGGCGACTTCGGCCGTCCGGGTGCCGCCGCCCGCGCGGCGCAGACGCTCGCGCTCCTTCTCCGACAGACCGCCCCACACCCCGAAGCGCTCGTCGTTGTCCAGGGCGTACTCCAGACACTCCCGCCGCCCCGCGCAGGCACCGCAGAGCTGCTTGGCCTCGCGGGTCGACGAGCCGGGGGCAGGGAAGAAGAACTCGGGCCCGGTCTGGGCGCACAGGGCGCTCTCCTGCCAGGCGAGCTCCTGCCCCGTGCGCCCGGTGATGCTGGTGAGGGAGTTCATGGGATTGATCGGCATGGCACACACGCTGCCTGGTGCCGATAAACATTCGATCAACGGCCTGATGGGCAAGGGCCGGAGTGACGCCCGACCGCGCTCACGCGTCCTGCGAGGCACCCTGCATGAACGCCAGACGCGCGCCGTACGGGTCGCTCACCACGGCGAACCGGCCGACACCCTCGATGTCCGTGGGCTCCTGGACCGTCGTGCCGCCGAGCCGGTCCGAGGCCGCCACCGCAGCATCGCAGTCGCCCGTGCCGAAGTACAGGAGCCAGTTCGGCCCCGTCGCGACGGAGCCGGGAACGGCGTCCATGGGCACGATCCCCGCGAACATGCCCTCCGAGCCCTTACCGGCCGGGTGGACCATGATGTAGTCGCCGCCGCCTCCCGGCATCGGCATGGTGGTGGTCTCCCAGCCGAACGTGGCGCCGTAGAAGCCGGTGGCGGCGGTCGTGTCCGGGGTGGACAGCTCGGCCCAGCAGAGGCTGCCCGCGGCGTCGACGGCCTCCAGGCCGGTGTTCCTGCCCGGCTGCCAGGTGGCGAAGTGCGCCCCGGCCGGGTCGGCGCAGAGCGTCATCCGGCCGAGGTCCTCGACGTCCATCGGCTCGTTGACGACCGTGCCGCCGTGGTCCTTCACGGCCGACGCGGTGGCCGTGGCGTCGGAGGTCTGGAAGTAGAGCGTCCAGGCCGGCGGGGCCTGCTCGGCCGGGAGCTGCATGGCCCCGGCGACGGTCTTGCCGTCGGACTGGAACATCCCGTAGCCGCCGAACTGGGGCCCCGCTGATACGTGGTTCCAGCCGAGGACGCCTCCGTAGTACGTCTTGGCGCCCTCGATGTCCGGCGTGGCGAGATCCGCCCAGTTCGGTGAGCCTTGCACGTAACGGGTGGTGAGCATCGTCGCTCCTTCGTGAGGCCCCCCGCGTTGGCCCTCCCGAGTCTGCTACCGATCGGGCCCCCTCGCATGTGTACGCGGGGTGCCCGCCGGGCGGTCCGCTGGGGCACCACCCGGCGCCGGACTCCGCCCGTCAGTGCCCCGCGTGGCCGCCCTGGGCGCTCGCGCCCTTCGCGTCCTTCGCGCCCTTCTTGGCCGCTGTCGGGTGGTGCGGCTCGTACCCGGGGATGGTGCCGTCCGGCTTGGCGATCAGGAACAGGCCCGCCATGCCGTTGTCGGAGTGGCTCTGCACGTGGCAGTGGTACATCCAGGCGCCGGCTCCGACCCCCTCCCCCGCGATGATCTGGAGTCCGAAGGAGTCCGCCGGTCCGGTGATCTTGTTGTCGATGATCCGGCTGGTGTCACCCGGACCGCTGAGCAGGCCGGTCCTGTTGTCGGCCCAGCGATGACCGTGGATGTGGAACGTGTGGTAGAACTCGCCGTGCGTGATCATGATGACTTCGAGCCGGTCTCCCACGGTGGCCTCGAAGTTGGGGCTCTGGGCGCCCGGCAGATTGTTGATCTGCATGTCGTTGAAGACGATCGTGAACTGCTTGTCGGGCAGGATGTCACCCTCCCGGCGGACCACCAGTCCGCCGTAGAGCCCCTGCCGAATGCCGCCCGTGCCGTGGTCCGTTCCGACGACATGGTCGTGGTAGTGCCAGTAGCCCGCGCTGCCCTCGCGGTACGTGCCGTCCGCGCGCTTGCCGGGCTTGTGGGTGCGCCAGGTGTACGTGCGCTTGCCGCCAGGCGGTACGTGACTCTTGTTCATACGGGTGCCGTCGTTGGCGATGTCGTAGTCCACGCCGTGCACATGGAGGCTGGCGTCGACGTCCGTCAGGTTGGTGAACTCGATGTGGACGGTGTCGCCCTCGACGATGTCGATCAGCGGACCGGGGACGGTCGCCTTGCCCTTCTCGAAGCCGTAGCCGATCTTCCCCGTGCCCAACCGCTCGGCCACCATCGTGAGATGGTGCACCTTGCCGCCGGCGGGTGCCCGCTTCGGGCCCGCCGCCGCGGCCATCGGCGCGGGGGCTGCCGAGGCAACGGACAACGATGTCACGCCAGTTGCCGCGACCGCGCCGCCGGCCACCAGGCGCCGGTTGAAACTCCTTCTGTCCATCGCCATGCCGAACTCCCCACGTGCGGTGCTGAGACTTTCGGGACAGAGTGAAGCCCCGGGACGGCCACACGGTAACTCGGGGATCTTCGTTTATCCACACTCAGGACAAAGTTAGTTCCATTCCGGTGATACCTCTTGGCTCACCGCCCAAAGAGGTCTAGCTTCACGCCTGTTGCTGTGACCAAAGATGGGTGGGTGAACACATGCAGCGCGTACCACATCGCCGGTCAAGATCCCGGCGCGCAATGGCCGCGGCCGTGGTGGCCGGGACGATGGCCGCGTCTCTGCTAGGCGGAAACGCGATGGCGGGTCCGTACCCGGAGCCGCCGTCGACAACGTTGTCCCTTCCCTCGCCGCCGGGCGGCAAGGACGTGAAGGTACTCGTCTTCTACGGCTCGACCACCGAGGAATCCCCGATCGTCAACGCCGGGATCGAGGCCATCGAGAAGATCGGCCTCTCCGGCCCCGCCGCACAGCGGTTCAAGACCGAGACCAACGGTGACGGTTCGGTCTTCACCAACGCCACCAAGCTCGGCAAGTACAACGCGGTCGTCTTCCTGACGGGCGGCGGCGACGTACTGGATCCCGAGCAGGAAGCGGGACTCGAAGCCTTCGTCGAGGCCGGCGGAGGCTTCCTCGGCATCCGGGACGCGGCGCGCACCGAGCCGTACTCCGACTGGTTCACCGGACTGATCGGTGCCCGTCCCGCGTCGAACAGCCCGGACTCAGTCCAGCGCGCGACCGTCGAGGTGGGCGACCGCCAGCACCCCGCGACCAAGAACCTGCCGAAGGAGTGGAAGCGCTCCGACAAGTGGTTCAACTGGGAGAAGAACCCGTCGGGCGACGTGCACACCGTGGCCCGGCTCAGGGAGAGCACCTACAAGCCGGGTGAGGGCGCCAACGGCGCGGACCACCCGATCTCCTGGTGCCGCGACTACGACGGCGGCCGGTCCTTCTACACGGGCATGGGCGCCACCGTCGACTCGTACTCCGAGGCCGACTTCCGCGACCACCTGCGCGGCGCACTCCAATGGACCACGCGGATCTCGCGCGCCGACTGCAAGGCGACGATCGACGCCAACTACGCGGCGGAGCGCGTCACTCAGCCCAACAAGCCGGGCGAGTCGGACCAGATCGGCGAGCCGCACGGCACCGTCGTCGCGCCCGACGGCCGGGTCTTCTACATCGGCCGCGGCGGCGGCGACAACACCCAGCCGGTCGTGACCGACTGGGCGAACCCGGACATCGGCAAGGGCGAGGGCCAGATCCACGTCTACGACCCGGAGACCAAGAAGGTCACCAAGGCCGGCGGCCTGACCATCTTCGGCAACAAGGGCGGCGGCGACGAGCTGGTCAAGAACGAGGAGGGCCTGCTCGGTATCGAGCTGGACCCCGACTTCATGACCAACGGCTGGGTGTACCTGCACTACACGCCGCACTCCGAGATCAACCGCGACACCCGGATGGCAGAGCGCCGCGTCTCCCGGTTCACGCTGGACCTGGCGACGAACAAGCTCGACCTCGCCACCGAGAAGACCCTGCTGGCCTGGCCGGTGCAGATCAACAGCTGCTGCCACTCCGGTGGCGGCATGGCCTGGGACTCCAAGGGCAACCTGTACATCGCGACCGGGGACAACAACTCCTCGCAGTTCAGCGATGGTTACTCGGGCAACAACCCGCAGCCGAACTACAAGGGCGTCTCTTTCGCCGACGCGCGCCGTACGGCCGGTAACACCAACAACCTCAACGGGAAGATCCTGCGGATCCACCCTGAGGACGACGGCACGTACACCCTGCCCGACGGCAACCTCTTCACGGGCGAGGAGACCGCCGAGGGCGGCGACAAGACCCGCGGCGAGATCTATGTGATGGGTGTGCGCAACCCGGCTCGCATCTCGGTCGACAAGAAGACCGACACGCTGTACGCCGGCTGGGTCGGCCCCGACGCGGGCGCCCCGAGCACCACCTGGGGCCCGGCGAAGTACGACACCTTCGCCGCCATCACCAAGGCGGGCAACCAGGGCTGGCCGTACTGCATGGGCAACAAGCAGCCCTACCGCGACCGCAACCTGCCGGACCCGACGAAGCCGCTGGGCTGGTACAACTGCGACGCGCCGAAGAACGAGTCCCCGAACAACGACGGGCTCGTGAACATCCCGCCGGTCACCGGCAACACCATCTGGTACTCGCCCCAGGGCGGCGCGCCGGACTACCCGCGTGACGCGAACGGGGTCCCGAGCTACAAGGCGGAGGAGGCGACCTACCTCCTCCCGTGGCTCAAGGGCGGCGGTCAGGCGACCATGAACGGCCCGCTCTACCGGTTCGACGCGGAGAACGCGACCGCCGAGAGCTGGCCGTCGTACTGGGACGGCAAGTGGTTCGTGGGCGACTTCTACGACCAGACACAGCCGCGGCACGCGGTCGAACTCGACCCGAGGACCGCGGGCAAGGGCGGACTGCCCGTGCACGCCGAATCCCTGAAGAAGATCATTCCGGTCGGCGACACAGGCATCCGCAACCTCATGGACTGGAAGTTTGCTCCGGACGGCTCGCTCTACGTCCTCGACTACGGGCGTGGCTTCTTTACTTCGGACGCGAAGTCGGCACTGTGGCGTGTGACCTACAAGGGCGGCGAGGCCACTCCCGCCGCCGCGGATCTGGCAAGGAAGGCGGCGCAGTGAGACAGGGTGGCGCAGCGAGAAAACGACCTCTGCATCTGTGGACGGCCCTGCTGGGCTCGTTGATGCTGGTGCTGGGGCTGACCTCCACACAGGCATACGGACGCGAGGACAACCGGCGGTCCGCGGCGGACCAGGTACTGACCTGGACCGCGGGCAACTCCACCACGGAGTACCTGACGTTCCCGACGACCGCCGTCGCGGGTCCCGCGACGATCGTCTTCGAGAACAGCGCGGCCACCGGCAACACCACGTCGATGCCGCACACCGTCACGTTCGACACGTCGAATCCCGACTACAACAACGACGTGACGCTCAACCTGATGGCCAGCCCGGACGACGCGCAGGGCGGCAAGCAGACGGCCGAGGTCAATCTGACCCCGGGCACCTACCGGTACTTCTGCACGATACCGGGACACGGCATGATGACCGGGATCCTCACGGTCACCGAAGGTGGCGGTGGTGAGGACACCACCGCGCCCGAGACCGCGGTGAAGATCGACGGCGATCAGAACGAGGCCGGCGCCTACATAGGCCAGGCGTCGGTGACGCTCTCCGCCACCGATGCCGGATCAGGTGTCGACACGATCGAATACGCGGTCGGGGCCGACGGCGAATGGCAGCTCTACACCACGCCCGTGGTGGTCAACACCGTCGGTGAACACGCGATCAGATACCGGGCCACCGACAAGGCGGGCAACGTGGCCGCCGAGAAGACGGCCGAGTTCGAGGTCGCCGCACCGCCCACCGACGACACCACCGCGCCGGAGACCTCGGCGACGGTGACCGGCGAGCAGGACGCGAACGGCGACTACCTCGACATGGCCACGGTCACCGTGACCGCGTCGGACGCCGGTTCCGGTGTCAACAAGATCGAGTACGCGATCGGCGCCGACGGGGCCTGGCAGCTCTACGAGGCGCCGGTGATGGTCCACGAGGTGGGCACGCACAAGATCCGTTACCGCGCGACCGACAAGGCCGGCAACGCCGCGGCCGAGAAGGCCGTCGACTTCACCGTGGTCACTCCCCCGGCGCAGGACACGACCGCGCCGGTCTCCACGGTGGCGGTCACCGGTGACAAGAACTCCGACGGGGCGTTCATCACGAGCGCCACGGCGACCATCAAGGCCACGGACGACGACTCGGGTGTCGAGAAGATCGAGTACTCGCTCGACGGCGGTCCGTACCTCGCGTACACCAAGCCGGTGATCGTCGACGCGGTGGGCTACCACAAGCTCGCGCACCGTGCGACGGACAAGGCGGGCAACACCTCGGCGGCCAAGGAGGTCACGTTCACCATCGCCAAGGGCGGTGGCGTCCCGGCCCCCAACTGCCCCGAGTACGACGTACGTCTGACGGTCATCGTCGGCGCCGTCGACACGGGCGTGCCGAACCGACTCACCACCAACCGGTGCACGATCAACGAGCTGATCGAGGACGAGAAGGACTGGTCCTCGCAGGCCCTGTTCCTCAAGCACGTCGAGACGGTGCTGACGAAGCTCAAGTCGGACGGTGTCATCGACCAGCGCGAGTTCACGAAGATCACCAAGGCGGCCAGGCAGTCGAAGATCGGCCGGCCGGGTCAGACGACCGGCTACCGCGCGCTCTTCGACGGCACGGACGCCACCTTCTCCAAGTGGGCCCAGGTCGGCGGCGGCAAGTTCTCGCTCACCGAGGACGGTGCGATGACGAGCAGCACCACCGTCGAGGGCATGGGCATGCTGTGGTTCCCGGAGCGGAAGTACGACGACTTCTCGCTGAAGCTCCAGTTCCGTGACGACGCGCCGGGCACGGGCAACGCCAACGGCGGTGTCTTCGTGCGCTTCCCGAACGTCAACGGTCACCCGCTTGAGAGCCGGCCGGAGTGGGTCGCCATCAACTACGGGCACGAGGTCCAGATCCTGGACCGCCCCGACGGCGACATGTACAAGACGGGATCGATCTACGGCTTCGACCGCGTGGGTCTGGCCGGGGCCGCCGTCACTCCGAAGGGCACCTGGAACGACTACGAGATCAAGGTGGTCGACCAGCACTACACCATCCTGCGCAACGGTGTGGTGATCAACGAGTTCGACAACATCGGCGGCCAGGAGTTCACTCCCCCGCGCGATGGTGACGTGGGGACCGACGGCCGGCGGTACTCGTCGGGCTACGTCGGGCTCCAGGTGCACGGCACGACGGACGTCATCTCGTACCGCGACATCCGGATCAAGCAGCTCTGACGCCTCTGTAGGAGGCTGAGCCGCAGAAGTGCCCCTTCCCGCACGGGAGGGGGCACTTCGCCGTTCCAGGGGTCTACCGGTCCTCCGGAGAGGCGTCCCGCGCCCGGCTGGGCTGGACGCGCTTGGGTTCGCCCGGCATCTTCGGATAGTCCGGCGGATACGGCAGATCGCCGTGGCCGTGGTCCCGCTCGTCCCGCGCCGCCAGCTCCAGCAGGCCCTCCAGGCCGAACGCCTCGGCGTCCATGCCGGCGTGCGCGTCCCCGATCTCGGCGAAGCGGGTGCGCATCGTCATGATGTCGAAGTCGCGCGGCGCGACGTCGTCCAGCTCCTCCCAGCGCAGCGGCGCGGAGACCGTGGCGTACGGGTTGGGGCGTACGGAGTAGGCCGAGGCGATGGTGCGGTCGCGCGCCGTCTGGTTGTAGTCCACGAAGATCCGCTCGCCGCGCTCCTCCTTCCACCACGCCGTGGTGACCCGGCCCGGCATGCGCCGCTCCAGCTCCCTGCCGACGGCGATGGCGCAGCGCCGTACCTGGGTGAAGGTCCAGCGCGGCTCGATCGGCACGAAGACGTGCAGACCGCGTCCGCCGGAGGTCTTGGGCCTGCCGTTCAGGCCCTGCTCGTCCAGGAGGCCGTGCAGCTCGTGGGCGGCCCCGACGGCGTCCTTGAAGCCGGTGCCCGGCTGCGGGTCCAGGTCGATGCGCAGTTCGTCGGGATGCTCGGTGTCCTCGCGCCGCACGGGCCAGGGGTGGAAGGTCAGGGTGCCGAGGTTGGCCGCCCAGAGGACGGCGGCCGGTTCGGTGGGGCAGATCTCGTCGGCGGTGCGTCCGCTGGGGAAGGCGATACGGGCGGTGGGGATCCAGTCGGGCAGGTTCTTGGGCGCCCGCTTCTGGTAGAAGGACTCGCCGGCGATGCCCTCGACATAGCGCTGGAGGGTGGTCGGCCGGTCCCGCAGGGCGCGGGTGATGCCCTCCCCCACCGCGATGTAGTACTGGGCGACGTCCAGCTTGGTGAAGCCCCGCCCGGGAAAGTAGATCTTGTCCGGGCTGGACAGCCGCACCGCCCGCCCGCCGACTTCCAGCTCCACCGCCGCGCCCTTGCTCGCCATACGCGCCACCGTAGGCCGGGCTCCCCCGGCCCGCATATCGGGCGGACCGGCCTGCTCCCGAGCACAATCGGACGCATGGATCTGCCGGTGATGCCTCCGATGAAACCGATGCTGGCCAAGTCCGTGGCGAGAATCCCGCCCGGTATGCAGTACGAGGCCAAGTGGGACGGCTTCCGTGCGCTGATCCACCGGGACGGCGACGAGGTGGTGATCGGCAGCAGGAACGGCAAGCCGCTGACCCGGTACTTCCCGGAGCTGGTCACCGCCTTCCTGCGTGAGCTGCCCGAACGGTGCGTGGTCGACGGCGAGATCGTGATCGCGTACGAGGGGCGGCTGGACTTCGACCGGCTGAGCGAGCGCATCCATCCGGCGGATTCCCGGGTGCGGACGCTCGCCGAGCGGACCCCGGCCAGTTTCGTCGCCTTCGACCTGCTGGCGCTGGCGGACCGGTCGCTGCTGGACACCCCGCAGTCCGAGCGCCGTGCGGCGCTCGTGGAGGCCCTCGGGGGCGTGGCGGCCCCCGTCCATCTCGCCCCGGCCACGACGGACCAGGAGCTGGCCGAGGAGTGGTTCCGGCGCTACGAGGGCGCCGGGCTGGACGGGGTGGTGGCGAAACCGCTGGATCTGCCGTACAGGCCCGACGTCCGCGTGATGTACAAGATCAAGCACGAGCGGACGGCGGATGTCGTGGTGGCCGGATACCGCCTCCACAAGAGCGGCCCGGTCGTCGGCTCCCTGCTGCTCGGCCTGCACGACGCGGCGGGGACGCTTCAGCACGTGGGGGTGTGCGCCGCGTTCTCCATGAAGCGCCGGGCCGAGCTGGTGGACGAGCTGGCCCCGCTGGTGATGGATTCCGCCGAGGGGCATCCATGGGCGGCCTGGGCACGGGAGTCGGCCCATGAGAGCGCCAGGCTGCCCGGCGCGCCGAGCCGCTGGACGGGGAAGAAGGACCTGTCGTGGACAGCGGTGCGGCCGGAGCGGGTGTGCGAGGTGGCCTACGACCACATGGAGGGCGACCGCTTCCGGCACACGGCGCAGTTCCGCCGCTGGCGCCCGGACCGGACACCCGGGGAGTGCACGTACGCGCAGCTGGAGGAGCCGGTGCGCTACGACCTGGCGTCGGTGCTGGCGTCGGGGTGACGCCGGCGGGGCCCGCTACTCCACGAAGGTGCCCTCGACATAGACCCAGGCGCCGCCGTGCCGCTCGAAGCGGCTGCGTTCGTGGAGGGCGCCCTCCTCGCCGCGCCGGGTGTAGCGGGCGCGGAAGGTGACGGTGCCCGTGGTGTGGAAGGCGCTGCCTTCCGTGGTGGCCAGGATCTCCAGGGCGGCCCAGCGCATCGCCGGGTCGAGGTCGACCCGCGACGGGCGGGTGGCGGGATGCCAACTGGTCAGCAGATACGGCTCGTTGCCCACCGCGAAGGCGCTGTAGCGGGCGCGCATCAGGCGCTCGGCGGTGGGGGCGGCGGCGGTCGCGGCGTGGAACCGGCCGCAGCACTCTCCGTAGGAGGAGGGCAGGCCGCACAGGCAGGGCGCGGCGTCGCGGGAGGCGGGTGAGGTCGCCGCGGCGCGGGCGTTCGAGGAGGTGCGCGTGGGGCGTGTGGGGCGTCGGGCCATCCGTACATTGTGCCCGGCCGCGGTGGGGCCGGCGGACGGGGAGGAGCCCGCGACGGGCGGGTGGCGGAGCGGCCGGGGCCGGGAAACGCCTCGGCGCCGCGCACCCCCCGAGAGTGCGGCGGCGCCGAGGCGCTTGCTGTCCGGACCCCCGCCGGTCCGGACCGTGTGGGTCCCGTTGTCCCGCCGTCCGGCGGACGGCCCGGAGCGGGGCTCGCGGGCCGTCCGCGGTGCGGGCCGTCAGGACCGCGGAGTCGTCAGGGCTTGCGGGCCACGCCGACGAAGCCGGGGATGAGGCCGTCGCCCGGTACGGGGACGACCTCGCCCAGCTCCGGGCGCCACTCGGCCACCAGGGCGATCCCGGGGTCGACCAGCTCCAGGCCGTCGAAGAAGTGCCCGACCTCCGCACGCGAACGCAGGGCGAGCGGCACGCCCTTCGCCTTGTAGAGTTCGGCGGCCTTCTCCGAGTTCTCCGGGTCGTAGTCGCCCGTGACGTGGGAGATCACCAGATAGCTGCCGGAGGCCAGCGGCTCCAGCAGCTTGCGCACCAGCTCGTGCGCGCCGTCCTCGTCCGGGACGAAGTGCAGCAGCGCGATGAGCGACAGGGCGACCGGCTTGTCGAAGTCCAGGATCTTGCCGGCCTGTTCGACGATCCGGTCGGGTTCGCGGGCGTCGGCCTGGATGTACTCGGTCAGGCCCTCGGGGCTGCTGCGCAGCAGCGCCTCGGCGTGCCGCAGCACGATGGGGTCGTTGTCGGTGTAGACGACGCGCGAGTCGGCGGCGACCTCCTGCGCGATCTGGTGCAGGTTGGGCTCGGTCGGTATCCCCGTACCGATGTCGAGGTACTGGCGCACGCCCGCGGTGTCGCCGAGCCAGCGGGTGGCCCGGTGCATGAACGCCCGGTTGCATTTGGCCATCTCACGGCCGAGCGGGTTGAGTTCGAGGAGCTGGCGTGCCATCTCCTCGTCGACGGGATAGTTGTCCTTGCCGCCGAGGAACCAGTCGTACATCCGGGCCGGATGCGGCCTGCTGGTGTCGATGGGGTCATGCCCGGTCATGTGCACTCCATGAGGCTCGGCGTCGCTGGCGGGGAATTGCGGCAAGGAACAGGTGGGTTCAGATCCGATCAGGCGCGATCGGCTCTTACCAGGCGGGATCCGGCCGATCCGGGCGAACGGTTCGCGTCATTCCGGGTCACGTCTGATCACTGGGGGATACCGGTGCGATCGGGCCGGGCGGTCCAGATCGGTCAGGTCAGGTCAGCAGGAAGTCGGCCTGGCCGGACTTGGCACCTTGGATGAACGCGGCGATCTCACCGTGGGTGTAGATCAGCGCGGGGCCGTCAGGGTCGTTGGACTGGCGCACGGCCACCCTGCCGTCGGCCAGCTTCATGGCCTCGATGCAGTTGCCGCCGTTCCCGCCGCTCCACGGCTTGTGCCAGCCTTCGGCGCCGAGGTCGGTGGCGGGCATGCCGTTGTATATCGGATCCATTCACAGCTCCTTGCGGACATCCTTGAGGATCTCCTTCGTGCGTTGTGCAGTTGCAGCCTGAGCCGCCATGCGGTCCATGACCTCGAGGTGGGTCGCCACCTCGGGACGCGCGTCGAGGTAGACGGCGCCGGTCAGGTACTCGCTGTAGATCATGTCGGGCAGTTCGGGCATGGCGAAACGGAAGAGCACGAACGGCCCGTACGTTCCGGGGTGGTGTCCGGAGGAGAACTCCGCGATCTGAAGCGTCACATTGGGCATCTCGGACGCCTCGACGAGCCGGTCGATCTGCTCGCGCATGATCTCGGGCGTCCCGACGGGACGGCGAAGCACCGTCTCATCCATGATCACCCACAATTTGGGTGCGTCCGACCGCGTGAGCAGGGACTGGCGCCGCATCCGCAGTGCCACGTGCCGGTCGATGGCGTCCGGCTGGACCTGCCCCACGGCGCCGGCGTGCATGACCGACAGCGCGTAGCCCTCCGTCTGGAGGAGCCCCGGCACGAAGTGCGGCTCGTACGCCCGGATCAGCGAGGCGGCGCCCTCCAGGCTGACGTACATGCTGAACCAGTCCGGCAGGATGTCGTGGAACCGCTGCCACCAGCCGGGCTTGTTGGCCTCCTCGGTCAGCTCGACGAAGGCGTTCGCCTCGTCCTCGCCGACTCCGTAGGCGCGGAGAAGGACCTGTACATAGGGGACTTTGAGCGTGACCTCGGCGGTCTCCATGCGGCGGACGGTGGCCGACGCCACCCGCAGAATCCGCGCGGCTTCCTCGCGTTTCAGGCCGGCTCGCTCGCGCAGATCCATCAGGCGTTTGCCGAGTACGACCTGTCCCACGGTCGGGGCAGACCGCGGTTCACTCACTGGACCTCCCCATGCACGGTTCCCAGCAGTGTGCCATGCGCTTGCCAGTAAGAACACGGCACTCTGGAAATTTCACAGTGCTACTTGCCAAGTGTCTCGCACGGGTGGAGAGTGTTTCGGTGAACCAGTTCATGCAGTTGTCGTGCTCCGCCCGGAGGTTCCGCACGGTGGCTGCTTCCCCACCGTTAGGAATCGGTCGTGGCACCTGGTAACGCGCTCTCCCCCACACTGATGACCGTGTGCCCTGGCAACGTTGTCCGCCGCTACGGTTTCGCACTTCCCGCCCGTGCCGAGTCGGTCTGCCGTGCCAGACAGCTCACCCAGACCCGGCTCGACCGGTGGGGTACCACGGCCGAGACGCGCGAAACGGCGATTCTCATCGTCTCCGAACTGGTCACGAACGCCGTCGTGCACGCGCCCGGCGACCATGTCATCTGCGAACTGCGCGAAGAGAACGGGCGTCTGCGCATAGCGGTCGAGGACCGGGGTTTCGGCCCCACGGGTCCTCAGCTGCACCGGGTGTCCGACGACGAGGGCGGGCGTGGGCTGCTCCTCGTGGAAGCGATGAGCAGCTGCTGGGGAACGCACGACACCTCCGGCTACGGCGCGGGGCGTGTCGTGTGGGCGGAGTTGCCGCACGAGGCGGGGCAGCCATGTTGATGGGTGCGATGCGCCGGTTCGCCCGCGGGCTGCGTGACGAGCGGAGCGGCTTCGCGCAACTGCCGCTGCCGCCGACCCTGCCCGCCTCGCTCGGCTGTGACGCGGTGGGCGTCCCGGCCAGGCACGGGTTCCGGCTGATGGGCCGGCTGCCCAGTACCGGCTGCGTCTTCGCCGACACCGAGTGGTGGTGGTGGATCGTCCCGGCCGGTTCGGACCTCGACCTGGACTGGCCCCTGCCCGCGCGCTACGTCTCCGGGACGCGGGTCCCCGCCCGGCAGCCCCGGCTGATCCACTGGCCGGACGCCCCCACGCCGTACACCCCGCCGATCCCCTTCTATCTCATGGTCTGTCAGCTCACCGGCACGACACCGATGTGGGAGGCGCGGCGCCAGGGAGAGATCCCGGTACGGCAGCGCGGCTGACACCGCCCTCCGGTGAAGGGCCGGCGGTCCCCGCACCACAACTGCCTGGAAGGGACATGCGTCTCACGGGACCGGCCGGCTGTCCGGATTCCGATCACATAGGCTCGACCGCACCATGAAGAACAACCACACATCGCTCGGTCCCAAGGCCGACAAAGAGACGGTGCGCCGGCACAATCTGAGCCTGGTGCTGCGCGCCGTGCGGGACGAGGGTGAGGCGACCAGGGCCGGTGTGGCGGCGCGGGTGGGACTGACCCGGGCCGCGGTGTCCTCGCTGGTCGAGCAGTTGCTGGACAGCGGATTCCTCTCCGAGTCGGGCAAGACGTTCAGTGGCCAGGCGGGGCGGCCCGGCACCGTGCTGAAGGTGACGCGCTCCGGCCCGGCCGGCATCGGCGTCGAGATCAACATCGACTACGTCTCGGTGTGCGTGGTCGACCTGTCGGGCACCGACCGCGTACGCCTCACCGAACACCTCGACAACCGCGGCGCCGCCCCGGCCGAAGTCCTGGCCCGTGGCGCCCGGATCGCCGCGCGCACCCTCGACTCGGCCGCCGAGCAGGACCTGTCGCCGGTCGGGGTGCAGCTCGCGCTGCCCGGTCTGGTCTCCGGCGGCACGGTCCGCCAGGCGCCGAACCTGGGCTGGAACCGGGTGCCCGCGGAGGAGTTGTTCGGGCGGGCGCTGGCCGAGGCCCGGCCCGCAGTGCCGCCGCTGCCGGTGCGTTCGGAGAACGAGGCCAATCTGGCGGCGCTCGCCGAGCTCTGGTTCGGCGGCCTCGGCGGGATCCGCAGCTTCCTCTATCTGTCGGGCGAGATCGGCGTCGGCGGCGCGCTGGTGCTCGACGGTGAACTCCTGCGCGGCGCCAACGGGTTCGCCGGTGAGATCGGCCATGTGGTCGTGGACGCCGACGGGCCGCTGTGCCGGTGCGGCTCACGCGGTTGCCTGGAGCAGTACGCGGGCCAGTCGGCGCTGCTGCGGGGCGCCGGGCTGGACGAGAACGCCGGGGTGCCGGGCGTCGCGGAGCTGGAGACCCTGGCCGGGGCCGGCGACAAGCGCGCGATCGCCGCCATCGGCGAGGCCGGCCGGATGCTGGGGCGGGTCCTGTCGGGCGCGGTGAACCTCTTCGACCCCGACGCGGTGGTGCTCGGCGGGATCTACCGGAGCCTGATGCCGTGGCTTTCGCCGCCCGCCGACGGCGAGTTGACCGACCGGGTGGTCTCCGGCCTGTGGCCGCACGACAGCGGCAGGCTGCGCGCGTCGTCCTCGGCGGGGGACGCGGCCCGTGGCGCGGCGGCCCTGGTGGTCCGCGCGGTCCTGGCGGACCCGGTGGCGTACGCCGACCGCACGAGCGCGTAGCGCGCGGGGTCCGGCGCGCCGGCGAAGTACCGGGCGACGCCCGCGAGTCCGGCGGGGCGCGCCTTCTTCTGGAGGTCCCGGGGAGGCCCCGCCGCTCCACGACGGCGCGGGGCGGGGCGCCCGGCGGCCTCCGCCGAACGTCCCGCCCCTGGGTGGTGACCGCGCGTCACGCGGACGGTGCGGAGGACCCGGTCCTCCTCCCGGCCTCGGCCGGACCGTCCGCCGACGACGTCACCCTCGGTGCCCCGCTCCCCCTTCGGCGCAGCCCCGGTCGTGGCTCCGGCATCCCTGGGCGACGGCCACACCGGTGGGCCCGTCACCGACGGGAATGGTGGTGGTGACGGTGTTCGTCCGGGTGTCGATCACCGAGACGGTGTTGGAGAGTTGGTTGGGGATGTAGGCGCGGTCGCCCTTCGGGGTGAAGGCCACCCCCCGGGGCCAGGTGCCGACGGTGATCGTGGTGGAGACCGTGTTGGTCCGGGTGTCGATCACCGACACCGTGCCGCTGTTGAGGTTGGTGACGTAGACACGCCGGCCGTCGGGGGTGACGGCGACGCCGTTGGGGAGGTCGCCGGCGGGGACGGTGGCGACGACGGCGTTCGTCTTCGTGCTGATCACCGACACGTTGTCGCCGGTGGCGTTGGTGACGTAGACACGCTGCCCGTTCGGCGTGACGGCCAGGTTCCCCGGCCCGTCACCGACGGGAATGGTCGTGGTGACGGCGTTCGTCCGGGTGCTGATCACCGACACGGTGTCGCCGAGGTCGTTGGCGACGTAGACACGCTGCCCGTTCGGCGTGACGGCCACACCGAAGGGCCCGTCACCGACGCGCACAGTGGTCGTCACGGCGTTCGTCCGGGTGCTGATCACCGACACACTGTCGTCGGCGAAGTTGGTGACGTAGACACGCGCACCGTTCGGCGTGACGGCCACGCCGACGGGCCCGTCACCGACAGGGATGGTCCGGGTGACGGTGTTCGTCCCGGTGTCGATCACCGACACACTGTCGCCGTTGTTGTTGGTGACGTAGGCGCGGCGGCCGTCCGGGGTGACGGCGACGCCGAGGGGGCGGTCGCCGACGGGGATGGTCGTGGTGACGGTGTTCGTCCGGGTGTCGATCACCGAGACGGTGTCGTCCTCGACGTTGGCGACATAGGCGTGGGCGGGCTTCTGGTGCGCGGGGTGGTCGTGCGCGGCGGCGGGCGAGGCGACGGCGAGTGGGACCGCGAGGCCCGTGAGCAGCGCGAGTCCTGCCCAGGCCCGCGCGACCGCGCCCCATGAGCGCTCACCGCCGTGGCGTCGCCCGGTGATTCTTCGTTCCGGCGTTTGCTGTACCGCGATCTCTGACACGAAGACCTCCTGAAGTGACTCGATGCCGAACCGGCGATGGCTGCGGCCACGCCAAGTGCCGGTATCCCCACAAAGGCTCCGGGATCGCGTGTCTGAGGCTGGATGGACGAGCCGAATCCCACCTTCGGCCCTCGTCCAACGGAGGACGCCCCGCGGGGGTCGCGGGGCGTGGGCCCTCGCTACGGAGGGCGGAGTCCGGTGACGCGCACACGCGGGGCGGACCGGCGGTGGGGGCCGTCCCGCGTGTGCGGTCGTGTCAGGACTCGGTCGTGTCAGGACTCGGTCGCGTCAGGGCTCGGTCGTGTCAGCGCCGGATCAGCGGGCGCCCAGGAGGTGGTCCATGGCGAGCTGGTCGAGGTGTTCGAACGCCATGCCTCGGCTCGCGGCGGCCGCCACGTCGAAGTCCTCGTAGGCGCCCCGGTCGGCCAGCAGGCCGGTCAGCCCGTCGGCGGCGGTCGGCTGCGCCAGCTCGTCCAGGCGCGCGGCGCGCAGCGCCTCCTGGACCTCCGGGTCCGCGCGGAAGGAGGCGGCGCGCTCCTTGAGTATCAGGTAGTTGCGCATGCAGCCGGCGGCGGACGCCCACACCCCGTCGAAGTCCTCGGTGCGCGGCGGCTTGAAGTCGAAGTGCCGCGAGCCGTCCCAGCCCGCCGACTCCAGCAGGTCCACCAGCCAGAACGCGGCGCGCAGATCGCCGGCGCCGAAGCGCAGGTCCTGGTCGTAGCGGGTGCCGTGCTGGCCGTTGAGGTCGATGTGGTAGAGCTTGCCCGCCCACAGGGCCTGCGCGATGGCGTGCGGGAAGTTCAGCCCGGCCATCTGCTCGTGGCCGGTCTCGGGGTTGACGCCGTACAGCTCGGGGCGCTCCAGGCGCTCGATGAAGGCGAGCGCGTGGCCGACGGTCGGCAGGAGGATGTCGCCGCGCGGCTCGTTCGGCTTGGGCTCGATGGCGAACTTGATGTCGTACCCCTGCGAGACGACGTACTCGCCGAGCAAGTCGAAGCCTTCCTTCATCCGGTCCAGCGCCAGACGCACGTCCTTGGCGCCGCCGGACTCCGCGCCCTCCCGGCCGCCCCAGGCGACGAACTTCTTGGCGCCAAGCTCGGCCGCCAGGTCGAGGTTGCGCAGCGTCTTGCGCAGCGCGTAGCGGCGGACGTCGCGGTCGTTCGCCGTGAAGCCGCCGTCCTTGAAGACGGGGTGGGTGAAGAGGTTGGTGGTGACCATCGGCACGACGAGCCCGGTGGTGTCGAGCGCCTGCCGGAAGCGCTTGATGTGCGCCTCGCGCTCGGCGTCTGACGAGCCGAACGGGATCAGGTCGTCGTCGTGGAAGGTCACCCCGTAGGCGCCCAGTTCGGCGAGGTGCTGTACGGACTCGGTGGGATCGAGCGCCGGGCGCGTCGCGTCACCGAACGGGTCCCTGCCTTGCCAGCCGACCGTCCACAGACCGAAGCTGAACTTGTCCGAGGGGGTGGGAGTGAAGCGTTCCGTCATTTCTCAGGCCGCCTTCGATACCTCAGGTCCGGCAGGTGCAGACCTTTTTGTTTCCTGACATGACTAATAATGCACGTCCGGGTGGACACGGAAAAGACCCCGTGTTCAACCAACCCTGTTCGAGGCGTCGAACACCCCCTTCAGCAAGGAAATGACATCAGTACCTGCCGGATGCACGACAACATCGCGTAATTTGTTGGCCTGCGGTCAAAATCCCGCCGCAAGCCCGGAATCAGGAAGAGGTACGAGCGTGCCGCACAGCCAGGTGGTCATCGGCGTCGACAGCTCCACCCAGTCGACCAAAGCGGCGTTCACCGACGCGGCGACCGGACGGCTGCTCGCCGTCGGGCGCGCCCCGCACCGGGTGACGGGCGAGGCCGGGGCGCGGGAGACCGACCCCGAGGTGTGGTGGCAGGCGCTGCGCGAGGCCGTCGCCATGGGGTTGAAGGAGTCCGGCGTCCCGGCGTCCGCCGTCACGGGCATAGCGGTCGCCGGCCAGCAGCACGGCCTGGTGGTGCTGGACGCGGCCGGGAAGCCGCTGCGGCCCGCACTGCTGTGGAACGACACCCGCTCGGCCCCGCAGGCCACCGCCCTCACGGAGGCGCTGGGCGGGCCGGAGGCATGGACCGCCAGGACCGGATCCGTGCCCGTCGCCTCCATGACGGCCGCGAAGTGGCAGT
Organism: Streptomyces sp. NPDC104581; assembly: GCF_055583685.1. Classification (NCBI taxonomy): domain Bacteria; kingdom Bacillati; phylum Actinomycetota; class Actinomycetes; order Kitasatosporales; family Streptomycetaceae; genus Streptomyces; species Streptomyces sp. NPDC104581. The sequence continues at coordinate 23,851 of NZ_JBVJNN010000052.1, read as the reverse complement.
GGCTCCGGGAGAACGACGCCGCCTCCGCCGACGCGGCGGCGGCCGTCCGGCTCCCCCACGACTTCCTCACCGAACGCCTCGCGGGCACGGCGGCCACCGACCCCGGTGACGCGTCGGGGACCTGCTGGTACTCCACGGCGACCGGGGCGTACGACCCCGAACTGCTCGCGCTCGTCGGCCTCGACGCGTCACTGCTGCCGGCCGTCGCCCCGACCGGCGCCGCGCGGGTCGGCTCGCTCACCGCCTCCGCCGCCGAACAGCTCGGTCTGCCCGCCGGGATCGCGGTCGCCGCCGGGACCGGCGACAACATGAGCGCGGCCGTCGGCCTCGGCCTCGGCGGCGCCGGGCTGTTGGACCACCCCGTGCTGAGCCTCGGTACGTCCGGCACGGTCTTCGCCGCCACCCGCACGCGGCCCGCCTCGGCCGCGCTGTCCGGTTTCGCGGCGGCCGACGGCACGTACCTCCCGCTCGGCTGCACCCTGAACTGCACGCTCGCCGTCGACAAGGTCGCCGAACTGCTGCGCCTCGACCGCGAGGACGTGGCACCCGGCGGCGAGGCGGTCCTGCTGCCCTACCTCGACGGCGAACGCACCCCCGATCTGCCGACCTCGGCCGGTCTGCTGACGGGGCTGCGGCAGGACACCACGCCACAGCAGCTGCTCGGCGCCGCGTACGAGGGCGCGGCGTACACGGTCCTGCGGGCGCTGGACGAGGTACTGCGCGCCTGCGGTCTCGACCCGGCGGACCCGGTGGCGGCGAACCGGCCGCTGCGACTGGTGGGCGGCGGCGCCCAGGGCCGCACCTGGGTGGAGACCGTACGGCGCCTCTCCGGGCGCCCGGTGATCGTGCCGGAGAGCGGCGAGCTGGTCGCGCTCGGCGCGGCGGCGCTGGCGGCGTCGGCCGCCGGCGGCGGGGACCCGGTGGCGATCGCCACCGCCTGGAAGACCGGCGACGGCCCCGAACTCCCGCCGGTGGAACGCGACATGGCGACCTGGGAACGCGTCGGGTCGGTGCTGGACCGGGCGGCGCCGAGTCTGCTGTCGTAGGGCGTTCAGCGGGGCCCGCGGGGCGGGTGGGACAGCGGTGTACGGCAGTGCCCGGCCCCCCGTCCGCCCCGCCGGCCCCTGTCCCGCAAGGCCCTCTGCACCACTCTCTCGAACCGTCCGGAACGGCGGCTGATCGCGGCCGGGGCGGTGACGTGATCGTGGTCGTCCTGATCGCGCGGCCGGTCGCCCAGGGCGCGTTCCGAGCGTCCCGCCGGCCGCGCTCACCCGCCCACCGGCAGCTCCACGCGCCCCATCGCCCTGCCGAACTCCTGTGGCGTGGACCGGCCGGCGAACAGCTTGCCCACCTCGGTGAGCAGCGGATCGCGCCAGGCCGGGTGCACGGCTCTCTCCCAGCTGACGGTGAAGTCCGGGGCCTTCCTCACCAGGTCGTACTGGAACCGGGCGAACTCCGGGTACGGCGCGTGGCCGAGCAGCTTCGCCGCGCCGCTCGTGGCGGGGACCTCCCCGGCCCGCAGCAGGGCCTGGCTGTGCGCCGTACCGGTGAACTCCTTGAGCAGGGCGACGGCGGCGAGCCGGTTCACGGTGCGCTCGCTCATCGTCAGATAGCCGGCCGGGGTGCCCAGCAGACTCCCCGGCCGCCCCTTGCCCCGCTCGACCGCCGGGAACGGCACCCATCCCAGGTTCCTGCCGGTGAACGACGGGAAGGCACGGGCGAGTTCCGTGTGCTGCGCGGACTCCGCCAGGAGCAGGCCGGCCCGTCCCCTGGCGAGCAGCGCGGCGGCGGCGCCACCGGTAGCGGTTGCGCCGCCGTCGGCGCCGAACGCACCGCTGTCGAGCAGGGAGGCGATCTCCCGCGCGGCACGCAGCACGGTCCGGTCGTTCCACGCGGAGTTGTCACCGGACCGGACCCGGTCCGCGACCTCCGGGCCGCCGATGCGCTCCACCAGGTACTCCAGCCATCTCGCCGCGGCGGCGGGATCGGACCCGGCCAGTGCGACGGGTACGACGCCCGCGGCACGCAGCCGGGCCGCGGCCTTCTTCAGGGCGGACCAGGTGGCGGGCGGTTCGAGGCCGAGATCCGCGAACAGGGCGCGGTGGTAGAACAGGACGACCGGCCGGGTGCCGCGCACCGGGATGCCGAAGGGGCGGAGGTTGACGGCACAGCCCTCCAGGACCCCCGGCAGCAGCCGCTCGCCGAACTCGGGGTACTCCTCGGTGAGGTTGTACAGGTCGACCAGCCGGTGCTCCTCCGCGGAGACGCGCACGGCTCCGGGGTTCCAGGTGAAGAGGAGGTCCGGGCCACGGTCGCCGCCCTCCAGTGCCCCGTCCAGCGCGCGGGCGTACGACGGCGCCGGGGCGTCCCGGAGTTCGGCGGCCCCCTCCGCCCGCGCCCCGGCGGGTGACTCGTTGAAGCGGCGGACGGTCGCCGCGTGGATCCGCGTGGTGGCGTCCTCGGGCACGAGGACGACGAGGGGCTCGGCGGCCGGGCCGCGGTCGGCGGAGCCCGAGTCGCACCCGGCCGCACCGGCGCCGAGCACGGTGGACGCCCCGGCGCCGAGGAAGCTCCGTCTGGTGAGGGACACGGCCCGGTCTAGCAGCCGTGCCACTGCCGTGAGCCGGTCATGCCCACGTGGGTGTGGTCGTTGTGACCCGGGAAGCCCTGGCCGAGGATCTCCCTGAACCCGGAACTCTTGGCGCCGTTGTGCAGCTTGCAGCGCCAGGTCTGCGTGCCCGGCATGTCCGCCGCGTCCCCGTAGGTGTGCCGGCTGCCGGAGACACCGCCCACGGCCGCGTTGCAGCTGTTCGAGCGGAAGCCGCTGGAAATCGGGACCGGGCTGCCACCGAGCTTCTTGCGCAGCGCCTCCAGCTTCCACATGCTCTTGCGGGCGTTTGCCTTGGCGGCGGTCGCCGACACCGCGCCGCCCGCCCAGGTGGAGTTGCACTTGTTCCACTCGGCGTACGAGAAATGGATGGGCGTGCAGTCCGAGTCCTGGAGCGAGTAGATCTTGTCGACCGTCTGGCTGCCCGCGATCCCGTCGGCCTTGAGGCCGTACTCCGCCTGGAACTTACGGACCGCCTCCTTGGTGCGCGCGCCGTAGACCCCGTCGGTCGACAGCACCTCGCCGCTGTCCACGAACCCGGCGACACGGACCTGAAGACGCTCCACCGAGGTGCCCTGGCTGCCCTGCTGCAAGGGCAGGCCGGTGATCGGCTGGCCGCAGTTGGACGCGGCCTGCGCGGAACCGGCCGTGACGGTCACACCGGCGACCGCACCCGTCGAGATCATGACAAGCGCGAGCGAGGTGTGCAACGCGTTTCTGAACACGGCGACTCCTTTGTCGGTAGGGGCTGTTCATGCGTTCATGCGTTCATGCGTTCGTGCGCGGTGGACGGGAGGACGGGCGACGGCACGGCGCGGACCGGAGGCGCCCGGAGACGGACGGGGGTGGGGTCCCCCGGCGGGCCGCATCGAAGGGTCGGCCGGTGGCCCGCCGGGGTCTTCAGGACGGCAAGGGCACCGACAGCCGCTCGGCGGTACGGCCGGGCCGCCCGGTCGGAGCAGGCGCTCGCGGCGGCCCGGTCGACCCGGCAGGCCGTGCCGCCTCCGCGTCGCGGACGCCGGCCGGGGCGGCGAGACCGGGGGCGGGCGTGCGCCGGACGGGACCGCGCTTCGCCATGGCGTCTCCAGTGCTCGTGGGGGTCTCTGCTCGCCGAGGCGGCCACCGGGGCGAGTGACGTCACGCGCCCCGACGACCGGTGTCGGCCTCGTACGACGGGCACGGTAGTGGGGCCGGATCGCCGGGTGTGACGGTCGTTCGCCCCACAAAGGGGCCCGGTGACAGCTCAGTTCGACGATCGGGGCTGGTGCTCAGCCCGTCGTCAGGCCCGACGCCGACTCCGTGAGGGCGTCCAGGACCGGGCGGATCAGCGGGTGGTGCTCCGCGCCCCTGCGGACCGCCGCGAAGACCCGGCGGGTGGCGGGCGGGCCGGAGACCGGGCGGACGACCGTGCCCTTCAGCTCCATCCCGCGCAGCGCCGAGCGCGGCACGAGCGCCACCCCCGCGCCCGCGCCCGCGAGGGCGACCACCGCGCGGAAGTCGTCCGAGGAGTGCACCAGGCGCGGTTCGAAGCCCGCCAACTCGCAGGCGAGGCGCATCACTTCATGACAGGGGTTGCCCGGGTAGGGGCTGATCCAGTCGCTGTCCGACAGCCCGGCGAGTGGGACCTCGGTCTCGTGGCGCAGCGGATGCCCCTCGGGCAGTACCGCGTCGAACGGCTCGGCGTACAGCGGTACGCGTGACAGCCGCGGGTCGTCCTCGGTGGGGGCGCCCCGGTACTCGACGGCGAGCGCGACGTCCGCCTGGCCGTCGAGCAGCAGGGGCAGGCTCTCGTCGCCCTCGGAGTCCCGTACCCGTACGCGGATGCCGGGGTCCGACGTGGCGAGGTGCGCGACGGCCGGGGCCAGCACCTCGGCGATCCCCGTGGCGAAGGCGGCGACCGTGACCTCGCCGGCCGCTCCGCCCGCGTACGCCGCCAGCTCCGCCTCGGCCCGCTCCAGCTGGGCGAGGACCTCGTGGGCGTGTGTGAGGAGGATCTCCCCTGCGGCCGTCAGCCGTACGCCCCTGCCGCTGCGGGTCAGCAGCGCGTGGCCGGTCTCCTGCTCCAGTGCGGCGAGCTGCTGGGAGACGGCCGACGGGGTCAGATACAGCGCGGCGGCCGCGGCGGTCACCGTACGGTGGTCCGCCACGGCTCGCAGGATGCGCAGACGCCGGGGGTCGATCACCCGCCCATACTGCCAGGCCACAGCGGGTCCGGGCCCGTAGCGTGCCGGAGCCGGGGCGTGCCGGGGTCAGTGCCCTCCGGCCCCGCCGCTCCCCCGGCGCCCGGTGGCCTCAGCCCTTGAGCGCGTCGCGCGCGTCGGTGAACGCCGCCACCGCCCGCCGGACGTCCTGCGCCGAGTGCGCCGCCGACAGCTGGACGCGGATGCGCGCCTGTCCCATCGGTACGACGGGGTACGAGAACCCGATCACGTACACCCCGCGCTCCAGCAGCAGCTCCGCCATGCGTCCGGCCTCCGCGGCGTCGCCGATCATGACGGGGGCGATGGCGTGGTCGCCGGGCAGGATCTCGAACCCGGCAGCCGTCATCTCGGTACGGAAGAGGGCCGTGTTCGCGTTGAGCTGCTCGCGGAGTCCGTCGGCGCTCTCCAGCAGGTCGAGGACCTTGATCGAGGCGGCGGCGATCACCGGGGCGAGGGAGTTGGAGAAGAGGTACGGGCGCGAGCGCTGGCGCAGCAGGGCGACGATCTCGGCGCGCGCGGCGACGTAGCCGCCGGACGCGCCGCCCAGGGCCTTGCCGAGCGTGCCGGTGATGATGTCGACGCGGTCCATCACACCGTGCAGTTCGGGAGTGCCCCGGCCGCCGGGTCCGACGAAGCCGACGGCGTGCGAGTCGTCGACCATCACCATGGCGTCGTAGCGGTCGGCGAGGTCGCAGATCTCGGCGAGGGGCGCGACGTAGCCGTCCATGGAGAAGACCCCGTCGGTGACGACGAGCCGGCGGCGCGCGTCCTGCGACTCCTTGAGGCGTGCTTCGAGCTCGGCGAGGTCCCGGTTGGCGTAGCGCAGCCGGCGGGCCTTGGAGAGCCGGATGCCGTCGATGATGCTGGCGTGGTTGAGGGCGTCGGAGATGACCGCGTCCTCGGGGCCGAGAAGGGTCTCGAAGACTCCGCCGTTGGCGTCGAAGCAGGAGGAGTAGAGGATCGTGTCCTCCTGGCCGAGGAACGAGGAGAGCCGCCGCTCCAGCTCCTTGTGGATCTCCTGGGTGCCGCAGATGAAGCGTACGGAGGCCATGCCGTAGCCCCACCGGTCGAGCGCGTCCTTGGCCGCGGCGACGACATCGGGGTGGTCGGCGAGGCCGAGGTAGTTGTTCGCGCAGAAGTTGAGGACGTCGCCGGAGGCGACGGAGACGGCCGCGCTCTGCGGGGTGGTGATCACGCGCTCGGGCTTGAAGAGACCGGCGTCGCGGATCTCGTCGAGGGTGGCGCGGAGGTCGTCGCGGACGGACGCGTACATAGGGGGCTCCCGGTGGGAAGAGTGGGCGGGCGAGGGTGCGGGGCGGCAGGGCGCGGCGACGGGGCGGGGCCGGAGGCGGGGGCCGGGCCCACGAGGGCCGGGCCCGGCGGGAACCGGGTCCGGCCCGGTCAGGCCCAGTTGAGGATGATCTTGCCGCCGGATGCCTTGGCCGCCTCGTCGAAGGCCGCGTCGAAGTCCTCGTAGCCGTAGCTGCCGGTGATGACGGGCGCGAGGTCGAGGCCGCCTTCGAGCAGCACCGTCATCGCGTACCACGTCTCGTACATCTCGCGGCCGTAGATGCCCTTGACCGTGATCATGGAGGTCACGATCTTCGCCCAGTCGACGGCGAACTCGGCCGCGGGCAGGCCCAGCATGGCGATCCGGCCGCCGTGCGTCATGTTGTCGACCATGTCGCGCATCGCCTCGGGCCGGCCGGACATCTCCAGGCCGATGTCGAAGCCTTCCTTGAGACCGAGCAGTCGCTGTGCCTCGGCGATGCCGGTGCCCGGGGCCGAGACGTCGAGCGCGAGCGTGGCCCCGACCTTGCGGGCGATCGCCAGACGGTCGGGGCTGACGTCGGTGATGGCGACGTTGCGCGCGCCCGCGTGCCGGGCGACGGCAGCCGCCATGATGCCGATCGGGCCGGCGCCGGTGATCAGCACGTCCTCGCCGACCAGGGGGAAGGTGAGCGCGGTGTGCACCGCGTTGCCGAACGGGTCGAAGATCGCCGCGATGTCGAGGTCCACGGGTGAGCGGTGGACCCAGACGTTCGACGCGGGCAGCGCGACGTACTCGGCGAACGCGCCGTCCCGTCCGACGCCGAGTCCGACCGTGCTGCGGCACAGATGCCTGCGCCCGGCCAGACAGTTACGGCATTTGCCGCAGACCAAGTGCCCTTCACCGCTGACGAGATCGCCGACGGCGATGTCACGGACGTCGGCGCCGACGGACGCGACCTCGCCGACGAACTCGTGGCCGAGGACACGCGGCGCCTCGACCGCCTGGCGGGCCCAGCCGTCCCACGCGCGGATGTGCAGATCGGTGCCGCAGATGCCGGTGCGCAGAACCTTGATGAGGACGTCCGCGGGGCCGGCCTCCGGCTCGGGCACATCGGTGAGCCGTAGCCCCGGCTCGGCCGTCAGCTTCACAAGTGCCTTCATCGGGGCGGCTCCAGGCGGTGCGGGTGCGCGGACGCGCGCAGGCACGCGGGTGCGTGACGCGAACGGCACTGATCGGTGTCGGCACCAATGTGCCGCCGTCGCGACCGTTCAGTCCATCGAGGTTTTCTTAAGCGGGTCGACAGCTGTGCTTCACGTCGAACAGGCGCATCAAGATCCGGACGGGTGGCCGGATATGAATTCGCCCACTTGTACGGCGCCGCGTACGTCATCAAGGGGGTACGGTCCCGCTGTTCCCCTTACGATCGGTGCCCACCGCGAGTCACGAGTGGAGTGAGACAGCGTGAGCAGTCCGTTCAAGACCTCAGTGGTCAAGGCGGCGCAGGCCGGGGACCGGTCGGCGCTCGACCGGCTCGGCCACGAGTCGCTGCCGCTTGTCCACCAGCTCGTCGGCCACGCACTGCACGGCCATCCGGACGTGGACGCGCTGGCGCGCGACGCGCTCCGCCATGCCCTCGGCGGTCTCGGCGGACTGCGCCGCCCCGGGGACTTCCGCCCGTACCTGGTCACCGCGACGGTCGCGCGGATCCGCGAGCACGCGGACTATGTGTACGACCTCACCCTGCCCCGCCCCGACTTCGACTTCGTCGATCTGATGATCAGCCGCCTCGGGCTCTCCGGTCAGCACCGGGAGGTCGCCGAGGCCACGCGCTGGGTCGACCGGGAGCACCACGCGCTCGTGGCGCTGTGGTGGCTGGAGACCGCGGGTGAGCTCACCCGGTCCGAGGTCGCCGCCGCCCTGGCCGCGAACGCCCAGCAGGTGGACGCGCGGGTCGCCCGCATGCGGCACGAACTGGACACCGCCCGCGTGGTCGTCCGCGCGCTGTCGGCGCGGGAGCCCTGCGTCCTGCTGGAGCAGCTCGCGGGCGGCTGGGACGGTGTGCCGTCCCCGCTCTGGCGCGAGCGCATGGCTCGGCACACGTACGACTGCACGGTCTGCTCGGGGTACGCGGCCGGACTGGCGCCCGCCGACGGTCTGGTGGCCGGTCTCGCACCGGTGCCGGTGGGCGGGAGCGGGGACCGGGCCGCCGCCTCGTACGGCGCGGGCGGCGCGGCGTCCGGCGACGGCTTCGGCGGTGGCAGCGGTAGTGGCGGCGGTGTTCCGCACGGCGCCGTGGCGAGGGGCGTCTCGCACGAGGGAAGCCGTACCGGTGCCAGGGACGCCCAGCGCCGCGACCGGCGGGCCAAGCGGCGCCGCGCCGTGACCGTGACCGCGGCCGTCGCCGCGCTGCTCACCGCCGGGGGCGTCGCCCAGCTCGTCGCGAGCGACCGGGACAAGGACGAGTCACGCGCGTCGACCGCCGTCGAACCGGAGGCGCCGGAGCCCAGGTCGGCGGCGAGCCCGGCGGAGACGTCCCCCAGCCCCTCCCCCTCGCGCACCAGCGCGAGCCCGTCACCGTCGCCGACCCGTTCGCCGTCCAAGAAGCCGGCCGAGCCGAGCAGGACCACGGCCGCCCCGCGCCCCTCCACGGCCGATCCGGCCCCGAAGCCCGATCCGGAACCGCCGGCGGACGACCCCAAGCCGGGCGGTGGCGCCGGACTGGCCGAACAGGTCACCACACTCGTCAACTCCGAGCGGTCCAAGGCCGGTTGCGGCCCGGTGAGCGCCAACTCGCAGTTGGACACCGCCGCGCTGAACCACTCCCAGGACATGGCGGCCAAAGGCTACTTCGACCACAACAGTCCCGATGGCAAGGACCCCGGTGACCGCATCACGGCGGCCGGCTACTCATGGTCCACGTACGGCGAGAACATCGCCCGGGGACAGCAGACGGCCGCCCAGGTGATGGAGGGCTGGATGAAGAGTCCCGGCCACCGGGCAAACATACTGAACTGCGCCTTCAAGGAGATCGGCGTCGGTGTCCACGAGGGGACCGGCGGACCGTGGTGGACCCAGGCGTTCGGGGCGCGCGGCTGACGCGGGAGCGCGGCTGACCGAGGGGCGAGTGGCGGGCCGACGGAAGCCACGCGCTTCGCCCGGTCCGGCGACCCGATGGTGACGTGGCGGTCACGGTCGGTCGGTTTTCGGTCAGACATGGGTCGGTTGTTCCGTTGTTGACGAACCGTCATGGGCAGATACGCTCCACTCGTACCACTTCCGCCTCACACCGCACCGCACCAGATTCACACCGAACCCGCCCTGCGCCCACAGCTTTCCCAGGAGGCCGGTCATGACGTGCGTCGAGGAACAGGTCCTGTCCCGGCAGCTACCGGCCGTGCCGTTCTACTGCCCGGTGGAACCGGCCGCGCATCCCGGCGCCGACGTCCTCAACGACCTGACCGTGGACTGGATGCTCCGCCAGAACCTGGACACCGACGAGCAGCAGCTCGAACGCCTCGCCGTCTGCGACTTCGGCGGACTCACGGCCTGGACGATGCCGTACGGAAGTCTCGAACCACTCACCCTGATGGCCAGGCTCCACGCCGTGCTCTTCTCGCTCGACGACGGGGTCTGCGACGAGACCGACGCCACGGCGGATCTGCTGGCACAGGAGACCTCCCGCATCCTGCGCGCGGTCGAGGCCCCGGCAGCGAACTCCCGCGCCGACTCCCCGCACACCGCGGCGCTGCGCGCCCTGCGGACGGAGCTGGCGCAGTACGCCACCCCCCGGCAGCTGAGCCGCTGGACCGACGCCATGCGGGTGTACACCTCGGGTCTCGTGTGGGAGGCGTCCTGGCGCCGGAGCCCCGAACTGCCGTCCCTGAACGACTACATCACCCTGTGGATGCGGGCCATAGGGATGGCGCCGTCCACGGCGATGATCGAGATCGTCGGCGGATTCTCGGTACGGGACGAGGAGTTGGCGGACCCGCGTGTCCAGGCGCTCACCGAGATGGCCTGGACGCTGGTCAGCTGGGACAACGACCTCTACTCCCGGAACAAGGAACTGCTGCGGGCGGGCGACGATCTCAATCTGATCGACGTGCTCTGCCAGGAGCTGGGCTGCGAGCCGCGCGAGGCGCTTCGGCACGCGGTGGCGATGCGGGACCGGGTGATGGTGCTGCACCGCCGCCTCAGCGAGCAGGTGCTCAGGGACGCGAGCGACGAACTGCGCGCCTACATTGAGGGGTTGGGGCAGTTCGTACGGGGTCATCTGGACTGGGCTTCGGTCTGTCCACGCTACTCGGTGCCGTCGGGTCCGGCGGCCGAGCCGGGTGGGTGGTGGAAGGCGGCCCCCTCCGACGCCGGACGGGAGCCGCTGCCGATCCCCACGATCTCCTGGTGGTGGGAGCAGCTCGACGCCACCGGCTGACCCCCTGGCCGCTCCGGCCGGCTCCCGCCCGCCCTCGCCCGTCGGACCGCCGGTCTCAGTAACCTCGCCACCAGCGCGTCACGGCCCGCCAGGCACGCGCCGGCGCGCCGGGTCCGCGCTGCGCCGGGATCGCCCCGGCGGGCGCCGGTCGAGCGGACGGGGCCCCGGAGGGCGCCCCGGTCACGGTGGCCGGCGGCTCCGACCCGGCGGGGTGCGCCCGCGACGGTGCGGCGAGGGCGCCTGGCGCGCCCCGCGGGGGCACCGGCGGCGGCGACTCCACCTGCCACTCGGTGCGCGGCGCGTGCCCCGGCGTGGCCGACGGCGGTCCGGCGACGTCCTGCGGCGGACGCGCGGCGAACGTCACCGGCAGCTCCAGCAGATGTCGCGACATCAGCGAAGCCGACCAGCGCAAGTCCTCCTCCGGCACGGCCAGTTGCAGGTCGGGCAGTCTCAGCAGCAGCGCGTCGATGCCCGTGTCGGCGATCGCCCGCCCGATGTCCTGCCCCGGGCACTCGTGCGGCCCCCCGCTGAAGGCCAGATGGGCACGGTTGCCCCGCATGGAGGCGCTGACGTCCGGTCGTACCACCGGGTCGACGTTGGCCGCGGCGATCCCGACGATCAGCGCGTCACCGGCCTTGATCCGCTGCCCGCCCAGCTCCGTGTCGCCGACCGCCCACCGGCCGAAGATGGTGGTGAACGGCGGCTCGTCCCAGAGCGTCTGTTCGACGGCCTCGGGGAGGGTCATATGGCCGCCGCTGAGCCGGGCACGGAACCGCGGGTCGGTGAGGACCATGCGGAGCACGTTGGCGATCAGGTTGGCCGTGGTCTCGTACGCGGCGATGAGCACCAGGCGCAGATGCTGGGCGACCTCCGCGTCCGTGAGTCCGGCGGGGTGCTCGACGAGCCGGCTCGCGAAGTCCTCGGCGGGCGCCGCCCGGCGGCGCGCCACCAGCCGGTCCAGGGCAGCCATCACGTACGCGTTGCTCTCGACGGCCGTCTCGGTGCCCTTGATCATGTCGCGGGCCGCCTCGACCAGGCGTTCGTCGTACTCCTCGGGCATGCCGAGTATCTGGGTCATCACCATCATCGGCAGGTGCTCGGCGAAACGGCTGACGAGGTCGGCCCTGCCGTCCTGGCAGAAGTCGTTGACGAGCCGGTTGCTGTAGCGGTTGATGAAGCGCCGTACGCCCCGGTGGTCGATCCGGGCGATCGAGTCGGTGACGGCGCCGCGCAGCCGCTCGTGGTCGGCGCCGTCCGCGAAGACACAGATGGGCTGCCAGGTGAAGACGGGCGCGAGGGGGTGGTCGGGCGGCACGCTGCCGTCGTTGACCGCGCGCCAGCGGCGGGAGTCCCGCGAGAACTGGGACGGGGTGCGCGTCATGTGCAGGTTCTCGCCGTGGCCGAGGACCAGCCAGGCGGGTACGTCGCCGTGCAGCAGGACCGGTGCCACCGGCCCGTGCTCGGCGCGCAGCTTCTCGTACAGGCCCATGGGGTCGTTCTCGGCCTCGGGGCCGTAGAGCCGTCGCGGTCCGGAGGGTGCGAGGTGGTCGCCGAAGGCGTCGGCGACCAGGCCGTGGGCCGGGCAGCCCGGCGGCGGCGCGGCGTGGTCGTCCGGGCCGGGCCGGTGCGGATGGGGCGTTGTCACGGTCGCTCCAGGGAGGGGAGGAACAGGGATCGGGTCAAGGGGGCCGGGCCGCGAGCGGGTGGGGGCCGGGGGGAGTCAGGCCGGCAGCGCCAGCGAGTGCAGATAGCGCATGAGGGTCAGCAGGACGTCACGGCTCGACGCCCGCAGCCGCGCGTCGCAGTCGACCATGGGCACCTCGTCCGGCAGGTCGAGCGCGGCGCGCAGCGCCTCGACGGGATGGCTCGGCGCGTCGGGGAAGGTGTTGACCGCGACGACGAACGGCACACCGCGCTCCTCCAGCCGTCCGATCACGTCGAAGCTGACTTCGAGGCGGCGGGTGTCGACGAGGACGACGGCGCCGAGCGCTCCCTCGAAGAGCCCGTTCCAGAGGAACCAGAAGCGTTCCTGGCCGGGGGTGCCGAAGAGGTAGAGCACGAGTCGCTCGCTGATGCTGATCCGGCCGAAGTCCATGGCGACGGTGGTGGCGGTCTTGCTCTCCACCCCGGAGTTGTCGTCCACCCCGACGCCGGCCCGGGTCATGGTCTCTTCGGTGGTGAGCGGGCGGATCTCGCTCACCGAACCGACCATGGTGGTCTTGCCGACCCCGAATCCGCCGACGATCACGACCTTCACCGCGGATGTCGCCGTGGTGGGGAGTACGTCCTCGCTCCTGGGGCCCGCGATCGTGTCAGAGCTTCTGGAGTCCATGCATCACCGCTTCGAGAAGGGATCTGTCGGGGAGTGCGGCGCGGGCCACGGGCGCGCGGGACTCGACCAGATCGGTCGTGAGGAGGTCGGTCAGTAGCGCCGTCACCACGCTGAACGGCAGTCCGAGATACGCCGACAGCTCGGCCACCGACAGCGGCGCCCCGCAGAGCCGCAGGATGGCGGCCTGTTCGGGCGGCACCCTCGGCGAGGGGGCCTCGCGTGCCACGATCATGGTGACGAGGTCGAGCGAGGCGCGCCGCGCGCCGTCCGGGCCTCCCGTGATCACGTACAGCCGTTCGGGGTCCCCGACGTCCGCCCCGGGCAGCCTGCGTTCTCGTCGGGGAGGAGTCATCCGGTCTGCCCGTCATACCGCGGCGGGCTCGTCAGATGGGCGCCGATCCGCACGACCATGTCCCGCATCCGGGCGCCGACGAGACCGGCGTCCACCGTCTCGTCGGCGAGAACGGCGAGGTAGGCGCCGGTGCCCGCCTCCATCAAGTAGAAGAATCCGCCGCTCACTTCGATGACGACGAGCCGCATCCGGCCGTCGCTCATGGGGATCTCGGCGGCGACGGCGGCGGCGAGACTCTGAAGTCCCGCGCAGGCGGCGGCGAGCCGGTCGGCGGCATCGGGGTCGCCGCCGTGCCCGGCGATCCGCAGTCCGTCGGCCGAGAGCACGACGATCTGCTGGATCTGCGGAACGCCGTCCGCGAGCTCCTTGAGCATCCAGTCCAAGTTGGCACGCTGCTGGATCACTTCAGGTCCCCTTTGCCCCACACGTCGTCTGATTCCCCGCGCTCGCCGGGCCGGTCCGGCGGCGTGTCTCCCGTGCCTGTCACGCCTGTGACGCCTGACGTCCCTGACGTGCCGGTGGTGCCGGTGGTGCCGGTGGTGCCGGTCGGCGGCTCCTGCGGGTGCGGGTCGCCGTTGACCGCCTTGGTGAAGGCTTCGAGCCAGATACCGGGGCCGGGTTTCCTGGCTTCCCCGGCGCCGTTCACGGTGCCCGGCGCGCTCGGAGCACCGGCCGTCCCCGGAGCACCGGTGGCGGAGGCGCCGTTCGCCCGCCGCGGCGCGGGTGCCCGCACGATGTTGTGCGAGCCGAGCGGGGCCCTGCCGCGGCTGCGGCGCTGTGGAAGCCCGTTCGCCGTCCACTCGGTGACGACGGGCACGTCGTCCTCCATGGCCGCCCCGACGGGGGTGGACCGCACGGGACCGGTGGCCGGGCGGGGCGGGGGAACGACTGCCGGGGCGGGCGCGGGGTCCGGGACCGGTGCGGTCCGGCCGGCCGGGCCGGGCGTAGCGGCGACGGCCCCCGTACGCGAGGCGTCGCCGGTGCGCGGGCGGCGCGTCTCGGGCAGCTCGGCGCCGCCGGTGCCCAGCGCGGACGCGCCGATGCCGTGGGCGATCCCGGGCGCGGGCCCGGTGGTGACCACGTCGCGCGGTACGACGAGGACGGCGCGGACGCCTCCGTACGCGGACTGCCTCAGCGACACCTGGAGGTTGTACATCTGGCAGAGCCTGCCGACGACGGCCATGCCCAGCCGCGGGCTCTCACCGAGGTCGTTGAGATCGATGCCGGCCTGCGCCTGTGCGAGCATCCGCTCGGCCCTCGCCCGCGCCTCTTCGCTGAGGCTGACGCCGCCGTCCTCGATCTCGATCGCGATACCGGTCTGCACCTCGACGGCGGTCACGTGGACGCGCGTCTGCGGCGGCGAGTACCGGGTGGCGTTGTCGAGGAGTTCGGCGCACGCGTGGATCAGCGGCTCGACGGCCGTCCCGACGACGGCGACCTTGGCGATCGAGTGCAGATCGACGCGCTGGTACTCCAGGATCCGGGACATCGCGCCGCGCAGCACACTGAACAGCGGTACGGGCCGGGGCCATTGGCGTCCGGGCCGGGCCTTGCCGAGTACGGCGACACTGTCGGCGAGCCGTCCGATGAGGGCCGTGCCGTGGTCGATGCGCAGCAGGTCGTCGAAGACCTCGGGGTTACGGCCGTGGTGCTCCTCCATCTCGCGCAGTTCGCTCGCCTGTTGGTGCACGAGGGACTGGACGCGCCGGGCGATGTTGACGAAGGAGCGCTGCGCGGACTCACGCATGGCCTCCTCGTCGTCGACGATGTCGAGGATCGCGCGGAGCAACACGCGCTGCGAGTCGGGCAGTTCGCGGTAGCGCTCGTCACCGTCGACGATGACGTCCATGACCTCCTGGGGTGAGTTCCCCCGGCGGAGCTGGTGGATGGCGAGCGGCATCAGTTCCTTGCCGAGGCGCACGCTCCGGCTGTCGTGCTCGGCGATGCGCTTTTCCAGGAAGGCGACGTGCTGGCCGTGGCGCACACGCAGTTCACGGGTCGCCTGTCCCCGCCGCGCGATCTCGACGGCCCCCCAGGTGACGAGGAGGGTGGCGACCGCGCCGTACGCCGCGACCGGGATCCGGGCGGCGTCGGCGACGAGTACCACGACGGCGGCGGTCACCGTCGTCATCAGGGCCGCGGAGAGCAGAAGCGCGCGAACGGTGGGTGACGCCTGATCATTCATCGGTGCTTCAACACGAACCATGTAAGCCCTCTGGCGGTCGATTCAGGCCGGGTATTCGAAACTATTGCGGCACACGGGAACAAGCGCCTGATTACGTATCAACTCGGGGCGCTCCGCGAGAGCCTAGTGCGAGGGAAAGTGGTCACCGGCATATTCATGAACCTCGCGCGGGGACCGGCCCGGCAGGCATAGACTCGCGCGTTTCGTACGGAGCGCGGCGCAGACGGCACGGAGAGTGACGACACCAGTTCGAATTGCGGGTTTTTGTGCCCCTGGCGACCGCGGTCGGACCGGGCGGGCGGCGGCGGACGGGGATACCTCCGGTCGGCTCAGGCGGCCGTGCGCGGGGCTTCCGCCGTTTCTACGGTGGCTGAATGATCATCAGATTGCTCCCGCGTCCCGCGTTCGCCCGCACGGTGGCCCTGACCAGCGGACTGGCCGGCCTGCTGGCCCTTCTCCCGGCGGCGGTGTCCGGCCCCACGGCCACCGCCGCGACCGCCGCGACCACCGGGACCACCACGGCCTCCACCGCCGACACGCCTTCGCGGGCGGACCCCGCGCTGCTCCACCGGCCCGGTACGCACGTACGCACGACGTCGGGCGCGCCCGCGCCTCCCAAGGACGTCTCCGCCCTCTCCTGGGTCGTCGCCGACGCGGACACGGGCGCGGTGCTCGCCGCGCGCAACGCGCACCGCGCGCTGCCGCCCGCCAGCACGCTCAAGGCCCTGTTCGCCGTCACCGCGCTGCCCCGGATCCCCTCGGGCACCCGGCACAGCGTGACCAGGGCCGATCTGGCGGGGATCGGCGAGGGCAGCAGCCTGGTGGGCATCGCCGCTGGACAGAAGTACGACGTGGCCGATCTGTGGCGGGGTGTGTTCCTCAGCTCGGGCAACGACGCGGTGCGGGTACTGGCCGGGATGAACGGCGGCTGGAAATCGACGATCGCGCAGATGCAGGCGAAGGCACGGCAGTTGGGAGCCCGCGACACCCGCGTGGTCTCACCGGACGGTTATGACGAGCCGGGGCAGGTGTCGTCGGCGTACGACCTCGCGGTGTTCGGCCGCGCCGGGCTGAAGATGCCGGAGTTCGCGAAGTACTGCTCGACCGCAGAAGCGCGGTTCCCCGGTGACCGCGGCTCGGCCTTCGGTATCCGGAACACGAACAAGCTGCTGACGGGCGCCGACGGCGTGCGGCGCTACCGGGGGCTGATCGGCGTCAAGAACGGCTACACGACGAACGCGGGGAACACGCTGATCGCGGCGGCCCGGCGTGGGGACCGCACCCTGCTGGTGACGGTGATGAACCCGCAGTCCGGGGTCTCGCACGCGGTGTACGAGGAGGCCAGGACCCTGCTGGACTGGGGCTTCAGGGCGGCGCCCGCCGTGACGCCCGTGGGGTCGCTGGAGCCGCCCCGGCCCCCGAGCCCGCCGCGTCAGGCGTCCGAGCAGGAGAAGCGGGGGCTGATCGCGCGGGTGGGCCGTGCGGCGGGGCCGGAGTCGGTCGCGGCCACGGCCACCGAGAGCGCGCGGGCGCCCCGTCTCGCCGACGCGGCGCGGGCCGAACCGTCCGCGCCGTCGGGGTACGTCTGGCCCGTCGTGTTCATCGGGGCCGCGTGCCTCGCCGCGCTGGCGCTGTTCCTCGTACGGCGCAACGCGCGGCGCCGCCGGAGTCCGACGGAGCCGCACCCGACGCCGCCGGTGTCCTGAACGCGTGCGTCGCGGTGGGGACGCGGACGGCGCCCACGCCGACACGGCGGACGCGAGGGGCGTGGGCGTCCGGCCCTCGTCCCGGCACGTGCGTCCCGGGGCGACGGCCGCGACCGGCTGCCGCGTGCGCCGTTCGGCCGACAGGGCGGAGCCCACCCGTGGCGCGGCGCCGGCCCTCAGCCCTCCGCGCCGCCGCGGCGCCATTCGGCCGCGTGCGCCGTTCGGCCGACAGGAAGGAGCCGCCCCGGCGAGGCCGACGCCCACCCGTAGCGCGGCGGCAGCCCTCAACCCTGGCGGTGACACGCCCCGCCGCGTGCGCCGTTCGGCCGACAGGGCGGAGCCCACCCGTGGCGCGGCGCCGGCCCTCAGCCCTCCGCGCCGCCGCGTGCGCCGTTCAGCCGACAGGAAGGAGCCGTCCCGGCGGGGACGACGCCCATCCGTGGCGCGGTCCTCAGTCCTGGTGGTGACCCGCGCCGCCGCCCGCCGTGCGGGTGCCCTCCAGCGCCAGCCGGGCACGCTCCGCGAGCCCGTCGGCGCCGCACTCCTCGGCGAGCACGCGGCCACGCCCGAGATCCGGGGCGGAACGTGCGGCGATGCCGTACTCGACCCGCGCGACCGCCAGCTCGTACGTACAGGGTGACGCTTCGAGATGCGTGACGGCGTCGGCCAGCAGTTCCACGGCGGCCGGTCCCTCGGTCAGAGCGGCCGAGGTGCACAGCGCGACACCGATCGCGGTGTGCGTGCCGAAACGCTCGGCCCGGTCGCGGGCGTAGGCGGCGAGTTCCGCGGCGCGATCCGGGTTCACATCGGCCAGTGCCCGCGCCAGGTCGCACGCCCAGGGCGCCATCACCCCGTTGTGCCTGCCACGCGCGGTCAACGCCCGCCCCGTGTTCTCGAGTTCGGTGATCGCCTCCTCCGTGCGGCCGAGGGCGAGCAGCAGCCGGCCGCGTACGGAGCGGGCGTCGGGGACGGCGATGGAGGAGGCGTACGGCGGCGCGAAGGCATAGCGCTCGGCGGCTTCGTGCGCCTCGTCGACATGGCCACGCGCGAGCAGGGTGTCGACGAGCATGCAGATGCCGTTCCAGTGCATCGGCAGCCGGTCGCCGACCCGGTCGGCCAGGCGCAGGCTCTCGCGCAGATACGCCTCCGCCTCGGCGAGCCGGCCCCGTCTGCGGTGGGCGTAGCCGACGAGCGTATGGGCGAAGGCGAGATGGCCGCCGCTCCAGCCGGAGATCTCGAAGGCCCGCATGCCCTCGTCGAACAGGCTCTCCGCGCGGTCGAGCCGGTCGGCGAACGCGAAGGACAGCGCGAGCAGCGC
This sequence comes from Streptomyces sp. NPDC104581, assembly GCF_055583685.1. Lineage (NCBI taxonomy): Bacteria > Bacillati > Actinomycetota > Actinomycetes > Kitasatosporales > Streptomycetaceae > Streptomyces > Streptomyces sp. NPDC104581. The sequence continues at coordinate 5,444 of NZ_JBVJNN010000052.1, read as the reverse complement.
GGGTGGTTCGAAGCCCCAGGACGTGCCGGTCCAGCCGGTGCCGGGCGCCAGCGCGCCGTCGACCAGGGCGCGTTCTCCGATCTGGACGATCTCGTCGGCGCTCTCACCGCGTGCCGTGGCGTCGAAGGCGCGCAGCATGAGCAGGACGCGTTCGGTGTTGTCGCGTCCGCTCAGACGGGCCGCTGTCCGGGTGAGACGGCGGGCCCGTTCCCCGCCGTCGTCCTCGGCGTCCTGGACGCCCTCCCACAGGAAGTGCGCGGCCCTGAGGCGCATCTGGGCGGGTCCCGGCGCGGTGCGGGCTGCTTCGGCGGCGACGACCTGGGCCGCCTCCCGGGTCTGGTCGTTGTGGGTCAGGGCCTGGGAGAGCCGGAAGACCGCGTCGACGCGCAGGCTGTCGTCGAGGAGCTGGGTGTCGATCGCCGCGCGCAGATGGCCGACGGTGGTGGCCGGTGACGACAGGAGTGTGGCGCAGCCCAGTTCGTACAGCACCTCGGCCCCTATGCGGGGCAACGGCGGTTCCTTCAGGGCACGTTCGAGGCAGCGACGGGCGGCGTCCGGGGCGCCGACCGAGAGATGTTCGGCGGCTGCCTCGCGCAACTGCTCCACGAGTTCGGCGTCGTTGTCGGGGTGGACTTCGAGGAGGTGCCGGGCGGCGAGGGCGGCGCCCCGCCCACTGCGGGTGACGAGCCAGGCGGCCCGGCCGTGGAGGGCGGTCCTGACGGCCGTCGGGATGGCGCGGTAGACGGCGGTGGCGATGAGGGGGTGGACGAATTCCAGCGGGTCGGTGCCGACGAGGATGCGGGCCAGCCGGAGCCGTTCCGCGCAGTCGGCGGCCTCCGCTGGGCCCATCCCGGCCAGGGACATGACGAGTTGGGGCGAGATGTCGGTGCCGAGGATCGCGGCGGCCCAGGCGAAGCGGACCGTGGTGGTGCCGAGTTCCTCCAGTCCGGCGACGAGGCCGGTGCCCCGTGTCGCGGCGCCGAGCGCGCCGAGCGCGTCGGCGGACTCGCCGACCGGGTCGAGGGCCTGGTCGCGCGCCTTGGCGAGGAGTTCGACGGTTTCGTAGGCGTTGCCGCCGGTGACTTCCCACACCTCGCGGCAGAACGGTTCGTCCGCGTGTTCTCCGAGGGTGGCGCGGGCGAGTTCGGCGGTGGCCTCGGAGGTGAGTGCCTTGAGCGTGACGAGGAGCCGGGCGCTCTCGCCGAGGGCCCGCAGGAGGTGGGCGCATTCACCGATGGCGTCCTCGACGCGGTACGCGACGACGACCAGGATCGGCGGGCCGCCCGTACGCCGGGCGAAGGAGGCGAGCCAGGCGAGGGATTCGAGGTCCGACCAGTGTGCGTCGTCGATGATCAGGACGAGCGGGGGCAGTTGTTCGCCGAGTGCGCGGAAGAGGGTGTCGAAGCCGTCCCTGACGCCCTGGGGATCGGCGTGCCGCGCGCCGGGCGGCGCGACTCCGAGTGCGGGTCCCACGATGTCGTACCCGTCGCCGAGCAGTTGGCGTATTCCGTCGGACTGACGCTCCGTCAGGGCAGGTTGCAGGAGCTGCCGTACGACGTGGAAGGGCACGGAGGTCACGGTCTCGCCGCCGCGCGCCGAAAGGACCGTGCAGCGGCCGGCCGCCATGCGCCGGACCTCGGAGAGCAGAGCGGTCTTGCCGAGTCCGGCCGCGCCGCGGTAGACGAGAAGCCCGCCGGACGGTGTCGCTCCGAAGAGCCCGTCGACGGCGTGCGCGGCGGCGGCGATCTCCGGTTCGCGTTCGAGGAGCGGGAGGCCGACCGAGTGCTCCGACGCGGGCACCATCACTCTCCTTGAGGTGAGCGGGCGGGCAGATCAGTTGCCGACACTAGTCCGCTCATCCGGCGGATGGGCAGGGACGCGTACGGATCCGAACGTTTTCGGCCGATGGTGATCGTTCGTATCCATGTACCGATCGCGCGCAGGTCCGGCGGGGCCCTCGCCGGTGCGTTCAGCGGCGTCTGCCGGGTGCGGTGCTGCCGCCCCGGAGCGAGGACAGGACCAGCCGGCCGTAGCGGGTGGTGAGGGCCGCGGCCGTCGCGGCGACGGAGAGGCCGAGCGCGACGAGGAGATGGCGGACGGATTCGTCGCCGAGTACTTGAAGGACGCTCAGCGCCGTGCCGAGCGGCAGCCCGAGGATGGTCAGGACACCCAGCGCGCCGCTGATCTGCTGGCTCTCCAGGGTCTGGACCAGCCGGCTGTAGTCGGCGGCCTCGGCGAGGATCTCGGCGAACCGCTCGGGGAGCCGGTGCTGGTGCTGGAAGGCGCGCAGCAGACCGTTGGCGGGCCCGTGGGCGGTGAGGTGCTGGCGCCAGTAGGTGCTGCGGAAGCGGGCGATGTTCTTCTCCAGGGCGGTCACCCGGCGGGTGAGGCGCTCGGAGTCGAAGGCTTCGGAGAGTTCCTCGGTGAGTTCGTCGATGTGGTCGCGCTGGAGCGATCCGAGGAGGAGCGCGTCGAGGTAGACGGTGCGGGCGTGCAGGGCGCCGAAGTCGTAGAAGTCGCCGTCCCCGCTGTCGGCGCGGTGTCCGAGGAACGCGGCGCCGTGGCGCAGGACGAGGGCGCTCCAGTCGGCGGATATCCGCACCGTGGAGGCGTCGTGGTGCGGAGCGCTCTCGGGTGCGACGGGGAAGTCGCCCGGGGTGGAGCGGGAGGCGAGCTGCCACAGCCAGCGGTCGGCGGTGGGCGGCAGCGTCGCTTCGGGGTCCGGGCGCAGTGCCGGTGCGTGGTGGGCCCCGGGGGTCAGGAACGCGACCGTGTAGGGGCGGGCGAGGGCGAATGTGCCGGCCCTGTCGCGTACTTCGGCGACCGGGTCGAGCAGGGTGCCGGGGTCGAGCGGGCCGCTGAGGGGTTCGGGGCCGGCGGTGGGGCGGTGGCCGATGGCCCGCAGGACCGGGAGCAGCGGCCCGTCGACGGTGAAGTGCAGTACGGCGAGGGCGTGCCGGGGGTCGCGGGTGGTGGCGGTGCGCAGGATCTCCAGGCCGACGAGGTGCAGACCGTCGTGGCTGACCGCGAGGGCCCGGTGCCAGCGGCAGGGGCGGTCCGGTGTCCCGTAGAGGACACGGGCGGAGGCCGGCGCGAAGTACCCGGACCGGGTGGCGGTGTCGGTGCGGCGGGCACCCTGGGTGAAGGGGTACGGGCCCTGGGTCCATCCGGTGCGCGGGTCGGGTGTGCGGTGCAGCCGGACGGGGAGGACGACGGTGAGCGTCTGGCGTGCGCCGGTGACGGTTTCGAGGGCGCGGACGTTGTCGGTCATCGCTGCCGTGTCCCTCGCTCGCGGCGCCGCTCCACGGTCCTCCTCGGGTTCCTCCGGGTCGGTCATCAGGAGGTTACCGCGCGGCAGTTGGGGCCGGGGGCCGGTCCCCCGGGATCACGGCCGGTACGGCGGCGCCACTCCCCGGCCCCGGCGCGGGACCGGGGCACGGGGTACCGGGGCCGCGTCGGGGGGAGTTCTCCAGGGCGATCCGGGCGCCCCATTCGAGGTGGCCCGTGAAGGCGGCGCGAATTCCGGGTCGGCGGGGAGACCGATGTCGTCCACCGCGTCGGTGAGGAGTCCCACCCCGGCGCCGGCGCTGCGCCGGGGTGACGGCACTGCCGACGTGGTGGGCGAGCACGGCCTCGTAACCGCCGTGGCGAGCCGTGTATTCGGCGGGGCCGCCGAACACCTCGCCGACCCGGAGCGCCACATGGCGGGGATGGTCCACGCTCATTCCGGCGAACATCGGCGCGAGCAATTCGTTGGTGGCGGCGATTTCACAGAAGCGGCTGGAAAGGCGATCGAACGCCTCGCCGCCTCCGGCCCATTCACAGAGGGTCGGGGCCGCGGGTGTGCCGGCACCGATTCCGGTGACTTCGGTCGGCGTGCAGTGCCGCATCTCCTCGATCGCGCCGGCACAGGGCCGGATCTCCGTGAAGAAGGCGCGGAACTCCGCGCTGGACCGGAAGTCCTTGAGATGCTTGTCGAGCGACTCCCAGCGGATCTACAGGATGGAGTGGCCTGGCTCCTCCACACAGCACGAGAGCTCGAAGCCGTGGCAGACGGGCGACCTGCCCAGCGGGCCGGCCGCCGCGCGCGGGCGGCTTCGAATTCTTCCGAGCGGCTCTCGGGAATTCGGTGGCGAATGCGTTCGAGAATCATGTGTCCTCACCTCCGGCTCGGACCGTACACAGAACTTTCCGGGCGCCGGATAGGCACATTTGGGTGCCGTCCTCCGTGTCGCCGGGCCTGCCGGACGACCTGAGCGGGCAATCACCGGCGGTATCGATCACCGCAAGGAGAATGAGAACTTCCGCTTTTCCCGGGGCCCTCGGCCGACGCCCGGCGGCACGGAGAAACGGCGAGGATGCCGCAACGACACCTTCGTGAACTGGAAAAACACGGCCTCGCCTCCGCGCGGCGGTGCACGCCTCCGAGCCACCCATCGAGTGCGCGCGCGTTACCGGAGGCCCACGGTCCGCCGGACAGAACCGGCGAGAGAGTCGATTCCAGTCACAGGATGACAGAAGGCACCGAAAATATCGAACCGGGCGGCGACCGGACGGAAGCAGTCCATTTGCCCCGCGTCCGGCGCAACGGTGTTATGCGTTTATGTTGCCTTCTCCTGGAAGGCGCGCCGTTTCCCCGGAAATACCGTGACGAGGCAATCCGCCCGGCCGGCGGCGGGCTTTCGCGGCGGCTGCCTTCTGCGGCGAATCTGCACACCGAATGCGCAGGTGGACACAGTTCGCCGCAGGTCCGTACCTGAGACACCCCGACTGCGGGCACTTTGGTGGGGGAATGTCCACTTCGCGGTTGTCGATCACGTGAAGAAGATGCCACCAAGTCATGGACGACCGGGCACTTCGGCGTGCTCCAACACCACGGCCGGGCCCGGGTGTTCGGCGTTCGAGTGGCTACTCGGCGGGCCGTCGTGCTTTGATCCTTCGCACTGCGGGAAGTCACCCGGCGCCATTCTGCGGATTTCCGAATCCTGATACTCGGAAAATCCGCGGTAGCGCCTCGACGACCGCTGCGACGACCTGGCGCCGCCTGTTACGGCGAGGCCGGTCGTGGCCATTGTGAATAGCCATGCGAAGGGAATCTCACATCATGAACCGCTCTCCCCAGGTTGAGACCCAGGAAATCTCCGACGCCGACCTCGACAACGTGTCGGGCGGTCTCGTCGGGGGCCTCGTCGGCACCGTCACCGGCACCGTCGACTCCGTCGTCCCGGTCTCCAGCACGGTTGGCGGCGTCGTCGGCACCGTCGAGGGTGCCACCGGCATCGACACGTCGGGCGTGACCGGTCTCGCCACCGGTGTGGTCTCCAGCCTCTGAGTTGAGACTCCAGTTCGGCCGCGGGGGGGGGGGGGGGGGGGTGGGGGGGGGGGGGGGGGGGGGGGGGGGTGGGGGGGGGGAGGGGGGGGGGGGGGGGGGGGGGGGGGGGGGG
>NZ_JBVJNN010000051.1:5413-45431 GCF_055583685.1 Streptomyces sp. NPDC104581 | reverse complement strand
ACCGAGCCCATAACAACACCACCCCCCCCCCCCCCCCCCCCCCCCCCCCCCCCCCCCCCCCCCCCCCCCCCCCCCCCCCCCCCCCCCCCCCCCCCCCGCCCCTCGCGTTACGCGCGGTTCCGTCAGAGCTTGACGCGAACGTCCTTGCGCAGCTTGGCGGTTGTGGCCGCGGCGTCTTCCAGCGAGCCGCCCTTGCCGGCCATCGCGGACGCCATGTCCACCGGCATGGCGAAGCCCAGCGTGCTGTAGTCGCCCCAGATGCAGACGGAGAACTTCATCTCCTTGGGGCCGGCGCTCGCGTCCCCGTTCTTGATGGCCATCTCCTGGCACTTGAGCACCGCGCCGTCCAGGCCCTCCGGCTCGAACGCCTTCGGGCTGCCGACGAGCGTGGGGACATCGCTGCCGCTGTCCTTCTCGGACTCCGACTTCAGGTAGCCGAACATGCCGTCGACGGCCTTCTCCGGGTCCTCGACCTCGCCGTAGACCCCGGCGAACGGCAGGATCTTCGCGCCGAACGGGTTCTCCTCGACGGAGCCCGACTCGTACTGGGCGCTCACGTCCTTGGGGTTCTTCACACCCCACTTCTCGGCGTCCTTGAGGTCGTCCTTGCTCATGCCGCCGCTGTCCGAGCCGTCGGAGCTCTCGCTCTTCTTGTACTCGCCGCCGACCACCGTCGCGGGCGTGATCAGCTTGTGCGGACCGTCGTCGGCGACGTCGCTGCTGCCTCCGCCCACCAGGAAGTACGCCCCACCGCCGATCACCGCGAGTGCCACGACGACCGCGCCGATGATCAGACCCGTCTTCTTCTTCGGAGCACCGCCCTGCGGCGGCGGGAACCCGGGAGCTCCGCCGTACGGGGGCTGCTGCGGCTGCTGCCCGTACGGGCCCGGCTGCTGCGGCTGGCCGTAACCCTGCTGCGGGACCCCCTGCGGCGCCTGCTGCGGATACCCGTAACCGGGCTGCCCCTGCGGCTGCTGCTGCGGGTACCCGTAGCCGGGCTGGCCCTGCGGCGGCTGCTGTCCGTACGGTCCGGGCTGGCCCTGCGGCTGCTGCCCACCGTACGGGCCCGGCTGGTTGTAACTCATGTGCTCTGTCCCCTCCAGTATTTATGCGTTCCCGACATCCTGACTGAAGGACCGGCGGCATGGACCATCGGGGGGCGCACCGTTACCGAACTATCCCGTTTCAGTGCGGAGCTGTGACGGCCCTAAACTGTCCGGCGTGACCGAGAACTCTCAAGCGCAGCCCGCAGCCAACCCTGAACTGCCGACCCAGTACGCGCCGGCCGAGGTGGAGGGGAAGCTGTACGAGCGCTGGGTAGAACGCGGCTACTTCGAGGCTGACGAGAAGAGTGGCAAGCCCTCGTACACGATCGTCATCCCGCCGCCGAACGTCACGGGCAGCCTGCACCTCGGGCACGCCTTCGAGCACACGATCATCGACGCCCTGACGCGCCGTAAGCGCATGCAGGGCTACGAGACGCTGTGGCAGCCCGGCATGGACCACGCCGGTATCGCCACGCAGAACGTCGTCGAGCGGGAGCTGGCGAAGGAGGGCAAGTCCCGGCACGACCTGGGGCGCGAGGCGTTCGTCGAGCGCGTCTGGCAGTGGAAGGAGGAGTCCGGCGGCCAGATCTCCGGGCAGATGCGGCGCCTCGGCGACGGCGTCGCCTGGTCCCGTGAGCGGTTCACGATGGACGAGGGGCTCTCCGCCGCCGTCCAGACCATCTTCAAGCGCCTCTTCGACGACGGGCTGATCTACCGCGCCGAGCGCATCATCAACTGGTGCCCGCGCTGTCTCACCGCCATCTCCGACATCGAGGTCGAGTACCAGGACGACGACGGCGAGCTGGCCTCCATCAAGTACGGGGAAGGCGACGAGACGCTCGTCGTGGCCACCACCCGCGCCGAGACGATGCTCGGTGACACCGCCGTCGCCGTCCACCCGGACGACGAGCGTTACGCGCACCTGGTCGGCAGGCGGATCAAGCTGCCGCTCACCGACCGGACGATCCCCGTCGTCGCGGACACGCACGTCGACCCCGAGTTCGGCACGGGCGCCGTCAAGGTGACGCCCGCGCACGACCCGAACGACTTCGAGATCGGCCGCCGCCACGACCTGCCGAACGTCACGGTCATGGACGAGCGGGCCGTGATCACGGTCCCCGGTCCCTTCCAGGGGCTCGACCGCTACGAGGCCCGCTCCGCCATCGTCGCCGCGCTCCGCGCGGACGGCCGGATCGTCGCCGAGAAGCGGCCGTACGTCCACTCCGTGGGCCACTGCTCGCGCTGCAAGACGACCGTCGAGCCCCGCCTCTCGCTCCAGTGGTGGGTCAAGGTCGAAACGCTCGCCAAGGAGGCCGGCGACGCCGTCCGCGACGGCCGCGTCACGATTCACCCCAAGGAGATGGAGTCCCGCTACTTCGCGTGGATCGACAACCTCAACGACTGGAACATCTCAAGGCAGTTGTGGTGGGGCCACCGGATCCCGGTCTGGCACGGCCCGGACGGCGAGACCGTCTGCGTCGGCCCGAACGACGAGCCGCCGACCGGCGAGGGCTGGCACCAGGACACGGACGTCCTGGACACCTGGTTCTCGTCCGGCCTGTGGCCGTTCTCCACCCTCGGCTGGCCCGAACAGACCCCGAGCCTGGAGAAGTTCTATCCGAACTCGGTCCTGGTCACCGGCTACGACATCCTCTTCTTCTGGGTCGCCCGGATGATGATGTTCGGCCTGTACGCGATGGACGGCACACCCCCGTTCCACACCATCGCGCTGCACGGCATGGTCCGCGACCAGTTCGGCAAGAAGATGTCGAAGTCCTTCGGCAACGCGGTCAATCCGCTGGACTGGATGGACACCTACGGGTCGGACGCGGTCCGCTTCACCCTCGCGCGGGGCGCCAACCCCGGTGTCGACGTGCCCATCGGCGAGGACTGGGTCCAGGGCTCCCGCAACTTCGCCAACAAGGTCTGGAACGCGACGCGCTTCGCCATGATGAACGGCGCGACGGTCGAGGGCCCGCTGCCCGACGCCGCGCGGATGTCCGCCACGGACCGGTGGATCCTCTCGCGGCTGAACGAGACCGTCGCCCAGGTCGACGCGCTCTACGAGGACTACCAGTTCGCGAAGCTCAGCGACGCCCTCTTCCACTTCGCCTGGGACGAGGTCTTCGACTGGTACGTCGAACTGTCCAAGACGACGTTCTTCGCGGGCGGCGAGCAGGCCGGCGTCTCGGGACGGGTCCTCGGCGAGGTCCTGGACGTCACCCTGCGTCTGCTCCACCCGATCGTCCCCTTCGTCACCGAGACGCTGTGGACCACGCTGACCGGCAAGGAGTCGGTGGTCGTCGCCGACTGGCCGGCCGACTCCGGCTTCCGCGACCGGGCCGCCGAGCGTGAGATCGAGCACCTCCAGCAGGTCGTCACCGAGGTCCGCCGGTTCCGCGCCGACCAGGGCCTCCAGTCGGGGCAGAAGGTGCCGGGGCGGCTGGACCTCTCCGCGACGCCGCTCGCCGCGCACGAGGCGGCCATCCGGCAGGTCTTGCGCCTCCAGGCGGCGGGTGACGACTTCCACGCCACCGCGACCCTGCCGGTCGCGGGTGCCACGGTCGAGCTCGACCTGTCCGGCACGATCGACGTCGCGGCGGAGCGCAAGCGGCTGACGAAGGACCGGGACACGGCCGAGAAGGAGAAGCAGCAGGCCGTGGCCAAGCTCGGCAACGAGGCGTTCCTGGCCAAGGCCCCGGACAACGTGGTCGACAAGATCCGTGGCCGGCTGTCCAAGGCGGAGGCGGACATCGAGCGGATCACGGCGCAGCTCGCGGCTCTCCCGGAGGGCTGAGAGCGGGGCCCGTACCGGTCGACGGGGCGGGGCGGCGAACGTGTCGCACCCGCTCCGTAGACTGGTCGTGTGAGCGAGCACCAGCCGGACCAGCCCGGCGAGTACGACGACGAATTCGACGACATCGTCCACGCCGAGACGACCCGCGACCCCGACCTCGCCGTGATCGAGGCCGGGAGCCGCACGCTGCGCACCCAGGCGGGCCCCCCGCGGGGTGACGGCGTCCCGGCGCGGCCCGCCGACCCGGAGGTCGACAGGGCGCTGCGCGCCGTCGAGCAGGAGCTGGCCGGCCGCTGGGGCGAGACGAAACTGGAGCCCTCGGTCAGCCGTATCGAGGCGCTGATGGACGTGCTCGGGGACCCGCAGCGGGCGTATCCCTCGATCCATCTCACCGGCACCAACGGCAAGACGTCCACGGCCCGCATGATCGAGGCACTGCTCGGCGCGTTCGATCTGCGCACCGGCCGGTACACCAGCCCGCACGTGTCGTCGGTCACCGAGCGGATCAGCCTCGACGGCGAACCGATCTCCCCCGAGCGGTTCATCGAGACGTACGGGGACATCAAGCCGTACGTCGACATGGTGGACGGCGCGCAGGAGTACCGGCTCTCGTTCTTCGAGGTGCTCACCGGCATGGCGTACGCGGCGTTCGCGGACGCGCCGGTGGACGCCGCGGTGGTCGAGGTGGGCATGGGCGGCACCTGGGACGCGACGAACGTGATCGACGCCACCGTCGCCGTCGTCACCCCCATCGACCTGGACCACACCGACCGGCTCGGCTCCACGCCGGGGGAGATCGCCGTGGAGAAGGCCGGGATCATCAAGCAGGGCGCGACGGTCGTCCTCGCGCAGCAACCGGTGGACGCGGCGCAGGTGATGCTGAAGAAGGCCGTCGACGTGGACGCGACGGTGGCGCGCGAGGGCATGGAGTTCGGCATCGTCTCCCGCGAGGTGGCGGTCGGCGGGCAGATGCTGACGCTGCGCGGCCTCGGCGGTGAGTACGAGCAGATCTTCCTCCCGCTGCACGGGGCCCACCAGGCGCACAACGCGGTGGTGGCGCTGGCGGCGGTCGAGGCGTTCTTCGGAGTCGGCGCCGAGCACGCCCGTCCCATGGACCTGGAGACGGTGCGCGCGGCGTTCGCCTCCGTGGTCTCACCGGGCCGTCTGGAGGTCGTGCGGCGCTCACCGACGGTCGTCCTGGACGCGGCGCACAATCCGGCGGGGGCGCGGGCCGCCGCCGCGGCGATCGGTGAGGCGTTCGGCTTCAGCAGACTGATCGGGGTGGTCGGCGCCAGTGCGGGCAAGGACGTCCGCGGGCTGCTCGAAGCGCTGGAACCGGTCTGCGCGGAAGTCGTCGTCACGGAGAACTCCAGCGACCGGGCGATGGGCGCGGACGAACTGGCGGCCGTGGCCGTCGAACTCTTCGGCGACGAGCGCGTACAGGTCGAACCGCGGCTCGACGACGCGCTGGAAGCGGCGATCACGCTCGCCGAGGAGGGTGACGAGTACGCGGGCGCCGGGGTGCTGGTGACCGGTTCGGTGATCACGGTCGGCGAGGCCCGGCTGCTTCTGGGAAAGGGCTGATTCCGTATGCGTACGCTCTGCGCGTCGACGCTGATCGGCGAGTTCTTCGTGATCGGCTTCGCCGGGCTCGTCGCCATGAAGTCGGACGACAACTCGATGGCGGCCGTGTGGGCGGTCTGCGGTGCCGGGATGCTGCTGTCCCTGCTGCTCTGCGGGATGATCACCAGGCCGGGCGGGGTCCAGATCGGCTGGGCGTTCCAGATCGCGCTGATCGCGGGCGGTTTCGTGGTGCCCGCGATGTTCTTCCTGGGCGTGCTCTTCGGCGGGCTGTGGTGGGCCTCGGTCCACTTCGGGCGCAAGATCGACACGGCGAAGGCGCGATGGGCCGAGCAGGCCGCCGCGCAGCCGTCGGCGGAGCCGGGGACCTGAGGGCCCGGACCCGTACCGGGTACGGCGCGGCCCCCGCGCACCTGTAACCTCACACCACCTCACCCGTTTGCCCGCAGTGAATGCCCGCAAGGAGCCGCACACCATGACCCAGCGCACTCTCGTCCTCCTCAAGCCGGACGCCGTCCGTCGCGCTTTGGTGGGAGAGATCATCGGCCGCATCGAGCGCAAGGCCGGCTGGAGCATCACCGCGCTGGAGCTGCGGACGCTCGACGAGGGCACGCTGGAGCAGCACTACGGCGAGCACAAGGGCCGTCCCTTCTACGAGCCGCTGCTGGAGTTCATGGCGTCGGGCCCGGTCGTCGCGCTGGTCGTCGAGGGCGAGCGGGTCATCGAGGGCGTACGCGCCCTGGCGGGCCCCACTGACCCGATCGCCGCAGCGCCGGGGTCCATTCGGGGGGATTTCGGGACGATCGTCCGGGAGAACCTGATCCACGCTTCGGACTCCGAGGAGTCCGCCATTCGGGAACTGAAACTTTTCTTTCCCGAGCACTGAAAGACACCCCTTAAGCTGGTCTTTCCTGACCACACGTCAGCCATACAGCGCTGAACGCGCCTGCGGCGACCGACGGAATTCGGCCACCCCCGGCATATGCGGAGCCAGATCGGGAACGCATGGCTTCGACACATCGTCACCTTTATAAGAGGTGGATCTACCGCGCCGCGTCAGTCCGGGCGGCACTACGATGGAAGCCTCCTCGCCCACAGCATCCACCTCGCCATCCTGAAAAGCCGTCAATGCTCTATTTGGGAAGGCCAGACGCATCCTCATGGGGAACAAGATGTCGTTCATCGGCCGTGACATGGCTGTCGACCTCGGGACCGCCAACACGCTGGTGTACGTCAGGGGTCGAGGGATCGTGCTCAACGAGCCGTCCGTCGTCGCCATCAACACCAACACGGGTGGCATTCTCGCGGTCGGCGCCGAAGCCAAGAAGATGATCGGCCGGACACCGGGCAACATCGTTGCCGTCCGGCCGCTGAAGGACGGCGTGATCGCCGACTTCGAGATCACCGAACGCATGTTGCGCTACTTCATTCTCAAGATCCACAAGCGTCGCTATCTGGCCCGCCCGCGGGTCGTCGTCTGTGTGCCCTCGGGCATCACGGGAGTCGAGCGGCGCGCAGTCATCGAGGCGTCCACCCAGGCGGGCGCCCGTCAGGTGCACATCATCGAGGAGCCCATGGCCGCCGCCATCGGCTCGGGCCTCCCCGTCCACGAGGCGACCGGCAACATGGTCGTGGACATCGGCGGAGGCACCACCGAGGTCGCGGTGATCTCGCTCGGCGGGATCGTCACCGCCCAGTCGATCCGGGTCGCCGGTGACGAGCTGGACAACGCGATCATCCAGCACATCAAGAAGGAGTACTCGCTCCTCCTCGGTGAGCGGACCGCCGAACAGATCAAGATCACCATCGGCTCGGCCTACGACCTCGACAAGGACGAGCACACCGAGATCCGCGGCCGCGACCTGGTGTCGGGGCTGCCGAAGACCGTCGTCATCTCGGCCGCCGAGGTCCGCAAGGCGATCGAGGAGCCGGTCAACGCCATCGTCGACGCGGTGAAGACCACGCTCGACAAGTGTCCGCCGGAGCTCTCCGGCGACGTGATGGACCGCGGCATCGTCCTCACCGGCGGCGGCGCCCTGCTGCGCGGCCTCGACGAGCGGCTGCGCCGTGAGACAGGCATGCCCATCCACATCGCCGAGGACCCGCTGGACTCGGTGGCCCTCGGCTCCGGCAAGTGCGTCGAGGAGTTCGAGGCGCTCCAGCAGGTGCTGGACGCCTCGCCGCGCAGGTGACCGTCCGCCGCCCGGCCTGATCCGCCGATCACGAGGCAGGTCATGAGGCAGATCATGAAAAGGGCGAATATCCCCCGGGCCCCAACAGGCCCGGGGGACAACCCATATGGAACGCTGACGTCCCCGCCGGTGGATCGTTGATATACAGACAAGACCAATCCGATGCGCCAATTGAGGCGAATCCCCTCCAGGAGATTCCCGAGATTCGCGTGAAATTTTCCGACGAGGCATTCCAACGAGGAAGGCACGGCCGCCGCACGTGAGGGACACACGAGAGAGCCGGCTGCTCCTGGTGCTGCTGATCGCCATCGCGTTCGCACTGATCACGGTGGATATCCGCGGGGGAGAGGCGTCACCCGTCGACGGTGCCCGCCAGGCCGCGGCCACGGTCTTCGGACCCGTGCAGAGCGGTGTCGCGAAAGCCGTCGACCCGGTCGGCAACGCCATCGGGGCCGTACGGGACTCCGGCGGACGGCACGACCGTGTGACCGCCCTGGAGCGGGAGAACGCGGCGCTCAAGCAGCGGCTCGGCAGCGACGACCGCAACCGGAGCCGGGTGAGAGAGCTGGACAAGCTCCTCAAGACCGCGGGCGCCGGCCAGTACGGCTTGAAGGCCGCCGAGGTCATCGCCATAGGAGCGGCCCAGGGCTTCTCCTGGACCGTCACCATCGACGCGGGCGCCAACGACGGCCTCAAGCGCGACATGACCGTACTGAACGGCGACGGGCTCGTCGGCCGCGTCACCACCGTGGCACCGAACACCGCGACCGTACTGCTCGCCAACGACCCGGACTTCACGGTCGGCACCCGGATGGAGAAGTCCGACGAACTGGGCTTCGCCACCGGCCAGGGTGACCAGCCGCTCAACGTCCAGCTCCTCAACGGCAAGTCCAAGGTGAAGACCGGCGACCGGCTCGTCACGTTCGGCTCCAGCAAGGACCGGCCGTTCGTACCCGGAGTGCCCGTCGGCGAGGTCGTGCGCGTCGACCCCGCCGCCGGCGGCCTCACGCGCGACATCTTCGTCCGCCCGTACGTCGGTTTCAGCAAGCTCGACATCGTCGGGGTCGTCGTCCAGGCACCCCGTGAGGACCCGCGCGACATGGTCCTGCCGAAGAAGCCCGCCAAGCCCAAGCCCACACCGACCGTCACCGTCACGGTGACCCCGTCCCCGGGCGGCCAGACCCCCCAGGGCGACGGCCAGGTCAACGAGCAGGAGTAGAGCTGATCCCCATGCGCTTCAACCGGACGCTGCTCTCCATCACCCTGGTCGTGGTCGCGCTCGTCGTCCAGGTCTCGGTCCTCGCCCGCCTCCAGCTCCCCGGGGCCGTACCCGATCTGCTGCTCCTCGTGGTGGTCGCGCTCGCCCTGGTGTACGGGCACACCAGCGGCGCGATCATCGGCTTCGGCGCCGGGCTCCTCGCCGACCTCGCCCCGCCCGCCGACCACGCCGCCGGACGGTACGCCCTGGTGCTCTGTCTGATCGGCTACCTCGCGGGGCTCGCCAAGCCCGACACCGGCCAACTGCGCACCGCGCTCGGCCCGATGGTCGTGGTGGTCGGCGCCGCCGTCACCACCACCCTGCTGTACGCGGGAGTCGGCGCCCTCGTCGGTGACACCGCCGCGCGCCATGTCGGTCTGACCAACCTGGTCGTGACGGCCGCCATCTACGACCTGCTACTCGCCCCGTTCACCGTGCCGCTGATCATGGCCCTGGCCAGACGCGCGGAGAACGACCCGCTCGCCGAGAAGTCGAGCGGTGGCAGCGACGTCGCCTCCGGCTGGCTGGCGGCGGGGACCGGACTGAAGATCGGGAACCAGCGCGGTGGACTGCGGCTGAAGACGGCCCGCTCCCGCGCCGCACGGGCCGGACGGATCAAGGGGGTCAAACGACTGTGAGCAACATTCCGGAGACCGGACGGACACCGCGGGTCCAGATCCGGCTCGTCGTCATCCAGGTGCTGGTCTTCTCGCTCCTGCTCACGCTCGGCGGACGGCTCTGGTACCTCCAGGTCCGCAACGGCGCCGAGTACACGGACGAGGCCAAGAACAACCATGTGCAGCAGGTCGTCCAGCCCGCCGTCCGGGGCTCGATCCTCGACTCCCAGGGCGTGCCGCTCGCCGACAACGAGACCCGTCTCGTCGTCTCCGCCAGCCGCACCGAGCTGATGAAGATGAAGGACGGCGGGACGGCCGTCCTCACCCGGCTCGCCGACGTCCTCGGCATGAAGCCCAAGGACGTCCACGACAAGGTCAGGCTCTGCGACAACGAGACGCCGCAGCCCTGCTGGAACGGTTCGCCCTACCAGCCGATCCCGGTCACCGACGAGGCCACCACCCAGCAGGCGCTCCAGATCCGTGAGCGTGCCGAGGACTTCCCCGGCATCACCGCCGAGCCGACGGCCGTGCGCCGTTACGCCGCGCCCGCCGACGCCAACACCGCGCAGGTGCTCGGCTATCTCTCGCCGGTCACCGACGAGGAGATCACCGAGGCGCAGGACACCGACTCGCCGTTCCTCCGCTCCGACCAGGTCGGCCGCTCCGGTCTGGAGCGCACGTACGACAAGTACCTGCGCGGGGACGCGGGCGTCACCCGCTACGAGGTCGACAACCTGGGCCGGGTCATCGGCCAGGCCAGGAGCGACCAGGCCGAGCCGGGCTCCAACATCATCACCTCCATCGACGCCCGCGTGCAGGCCGTCGCCGAGTTCGAGCTCAACGAGGCGATGAAGGCCGCCCGCAAGGAGATGGACCGCAACACCAACGAGAACTACAAGGCCGACGCCGGAGCCGTGGTCGTCCTGGAGTCCAAGACCGGCCGCGTCGTGTCGATGGCCTCCCAGCCGACGTACGACCCCAACGCCTGGGTCGGCGGCATCTCGGCCAAGGACTACTCCAAGCTCACCAGCAAGAAGTCCAACTTCCCGCTGCTGAACCGGGGCATCCAGTCGCAGGCAGCCCCCGGCTCGATCTTCAAGGTCATCTCGTCGACCGCGGCGGTCAAGGCCGGTTACGACTTCGACGGCAGCTACCCGTGCCCCAGTTCGTACTCCATCGGCAACCAGGTCTTCAAGAACTTCGAGTCCCAGGGCTACGGCAACATCGACCTCGGCCGCGCCCTGGAGGTCTCCTGCGACACCGTCTTCTACGGGCTCGCGCACAAGGAGTGGCAGAAGGACGGCGGCAACAAGCCCAAGAAGGGCGCCAACGACTACTTCTACACGACCGCCAAGCAGTTCGGTCTCGCCAAGGAGACCGGTATCGACCTCCCCAACGAGACGGCCGGCCGGATCCCGGACCGCCGGTGGAAGCAGGAATTCTGGGAGGCCAACAAGGCCGGCTGGTGCAAGCAGGGCAAGAAGGGCGGCACCTACGTCGAGCAACTGGCGTACGAGGGCTGCCTCGAAGGCAACCGGATGCGCGCCGGTGACGCGGTCAACTACTCGATCGGCCAGGGCGACACGCTCGTCACCCCGATCCAGATGGCCACGATCTACTCGGCGATCGCCAACGGCGGCACGATGTACACCCCGAGCGTCGGCAAGGCGATCGTCAGCCCCGACGGCAAGACCGTCGAGGAGATCAAGCCCCAGTCGCACGGCAAACTGCCCGTCGACCGCAAGCTGCGCGACCAGCTGGACAAGGCGCTGGCGGGAGTGGCGACGACCGGTTCGGCCGCCTGGCGGTTCGGCGGCTGGCCCCAGGACAAGATTCCGATGCACGCCAAGACGGGTACGGCCGAGGTCTACGGCAAGCAGACGACCTCCTGGTTCGCCTCGTACACCGAGGACTACACGATCGTCATGACGATCTCCCAGGGTGGTACGGGCTCCGGAGCGTCGGGCCCCGCCGTCCGCAAGATCTACGAGGCGATGTACGGCCTCGACGCGAAGGGCGGGCAGAACCTCAAGAAGGCCCTGCTGCCCGAGCCGCGCAAGGCACTGCCCAAGATCGAGGCCGACGGCTCGATCGACGCGCCCTCCGTCAAGCCGTACGTGCCGGACAAGACACCGCTGGACGGCAACGAGGTCGCACCCAACGGCGACAACACCGGACAGGTGCCGCAGACGCCCGGTGACACCGGCCAGGCACCCGGCACCGGACAGACACCGGACGGCACCGGGCAGGTCCCGGCCGATCCGGGGCAGGCGCCCGACGACAACGGACCACTCGCGGGACCGCCCGCGCGGAGGGACTGACCCATGGCCGGCACAGGCGGCTTCTCCGTCTCCGGATACGGTCCCGAGCGCGGGCTCTGGGCGACGCTCGCCGCCCGTGACTCGATCGCGCGCAGGCTGGACTGGCCGCTGATGTTCTCCGCGGTCGCGCTCTCGGCCGTCGGGTCGCTGCTGGTCTGGTCGGCGACCCGGAACCGTACGGATCTCAACGAGGGCGATCCGTACCACTTCTTCTTCCGCCACATACTGAACACCGGTATCGGGCTGGCCCTGATGATCGGCACGATCTGGCTCGGCCACCGCACCCTGCGCGGTGCGGTGCCCGTCCTCTACGGCATCTCCGTCGTGCTCGTCCTGCTGGTCCTCACCCCGCTCGGCGCCACCATCAACGGCGCGCACGCCTGGATCGTGCTCGGCGGCGGCTTCACCCTCCAGCCCTCGGAGTTCGTGAAGATCACGATCATCCTGGGCATGGCGATGCTGCTCGCGGCCAGAGTCGACGCGGGTGATCAGGTCCATCCGGACCACCGGACGGTCGCCAAGTCCCTGGGGCTCGCGATCGTCCCGATCCTGGTCGTCATGATGATGCCGGACCTCGGTTCGGTCATGGTCATGGCGGTGATCGTGCTGGGTGTCCTGCTCTCCTCCGGGGCCTCCAACCGGTGGATCTTCGGGCTGGTCGGCGCCGGTGTCGCGGGCGCCGTCGCGGTCGCCGCGCTCGGGGTGCTCGACGAGTACCAGATCAACCGCTTCGCCGCCTTCGCCAACCCGGAGCTCGACCCGGCGGGCGTCGGCTACAACACCAACCAGGCGCGGATCGCGATCGGTTCGGGCGGGCTCACCGGCACCGGCCTCTTCAAGGGGTCCCAGACCACCGGTCAGTTCGTCCCCGAGCAGCAGACCGACTTCGTCTTCACCGTCGCGGGCGAGGAGCTGGGCTTCCTCGGCGCCGGGCTGATCCTGCTGCTGCTCGGTGTGGTGCTCTGGCGCGCCTGCCGGATCGCGCGTGAGACGACGGAGCTGTACGGGACGATCGTGGCGGCCGGGATCATCGCCTGGTTCGCCTTCCAGTCCTTCGAGAACGTCGGGATGACCCTCGGGATCATGCCCGTGGCGGGGCTGCCCCTGCCGTTCGTCTCCTACGGAGGCACCTCGATGTTCGCGGTCTGGATCGCGGTCGGGCTGCTCCAGTCGATCAGGGTGCAGAAGCCCATGTCGGCGTGAACCGCTCGTTCGGCGTCGCGGGGGCTGCCACTCGGCGGCCCCTGCGACTACGTTGGTGAAGATGGCGGAGACGAAGCGCGAGATCGAACGCAAGTACGAACTCCCGGCGCGGCCGGAGCGCGGCGACGACGGTCCACGGCCCGGCGGCCCATCCCCTCTGCCCGACCTCACCAAGGTCTGTGCCGTCTCGGCCGTCACGGCGCGGGGCGTCACCGAACTGGACGCCGTCTACCACGACACCCCTGACCTGCGGCTGACCGCCGACGCCGTCACCCTGCGCCGCCGGACCGGCGGAGCCGACGAGGGCTGGCACCTCAAGTTCCCCGTCGGCGCCGGCGTCCGGGACGAGATCCGGGCCCCGCTCTCCGACACCCTCCCCGGCGAACTCGCGGCGCTGGTGCGCTCACGGGTCCGCGGCGCGGAGCTGACCCCCGTCGTCCGGCTGCGGACCTCCCGTGACACCAGCCTGCTGGTCGACGAGGCGGGCCGGACGCTCGCCGAGGTGGTCGTCGACACCGTCCGCGCCGAGCGCGGGCCCGCCGGCACGGGCACCGGCACCGGGACCGGGACCGCCGAGTGGACCGAGATCGAGGTCGAACTCGCCGACGACGGCGACCCGGCCCTGCTCGACGCCGTGGAGAAGGTCCTCCGCAAGGCGGGCGTGCGTCCGGCCTCCGCCGCGTCCAAGCTCGCCAGGGCCCTCGCCGAGACGGCGCCCGCCACCGGGGGCGCCGGGCCGGGGAAGCGGGCCGGCGCCGCCCCGAAGCGCGCGCCGGTCACCGCCGGTGACCATGTGCTCGCCTACCTGCGCGAACAGGCCGACGCGATCGTCTCCCAGGACCCCGCCGTCCGCCGCGACCTGCCCGACTCCGTGCACCAACTCCGGGTCGCCACCCGCCGGATGCGGTCCGCGTTCCGTACGTACGGCAAGGTCGTCGACCGCGACGCCACCCGGCCCATCGGCGCCGAGCTGAAGTGGCTCGCCGGGGAGCTGGGCGTCGACCGCGACCAGGAGGTCCTCGCCGAGCGGCTCACGGCCGGCGTCGCGGCGCACGACACGACCCTGCTGCTCGGGCCCGTGCACGCCCGGCTCCGGATCTGGGACGCGGCGGGCCGCACCGACGCGCGGGACAGGACGCTCGCCGTCCTCGACAGCGCGCGCTATCTGCGCCTGCTGGACTCGGTGGCGGCGCTGCTCGCCGATCCGCCCCTGCTGCGCGGCGCGGGCCGGAAACCCGCCAAGGTGCTGCCCAGGGCCGTGATCAAGGACTACGAGCGCCTCGCCGGCCGCGTCGAGCACGCGCTGCGGCTCGCGCCGGGGGAGGAGCGGGACCTGGCCCTGCACGACGCCCGCAAGGCCGCCAAGCGGGCCCGCTACGCCGCCGACGCGGCCGAGCCCGCGCTCGGGAAGTCCGCGCGGCGCTTCTCGAAGCGGATGAAGGCCGTACAGACCGTCCTCGGCGACCACCAGGACAGCGTCGTGGCGCGCGACGCCCTGCGCGATCTCGCGATCCAGGCCCACGCGGCCGGTGAGTCCGCCTTCACCTGGGGCCTGCTGTACGGCGAGGAGGAGTCGCGGGCGGCGGACCGGGAGCGGGAACTGCCGCGAATCTGGCGGAAGTCGGCGAAGCGGAAACTGCGCACGGCGCTTTTCGGCTGAGCACCGGCGTGCGCCCGCGAGCGGCACCGTTCGCGGTGTCGGGGGCGGGTGGCCGTCAAGGTAGCCTGGATGGTCACCCCGTCAGCCCACGAAAGTCGCCGTGATGTCTGCTGTTGAATCGGTCTTCCCACAGCTCGAAGCTCTGCTCCCGCATGTGCAGAAGCCGATCCAATACGTCGGCGGTGAACTCAACTCCACGGTCAAGGACTGGGACGCGTGCGACGTCCGCTGGGCGCTGATGTACCCCGACGCGTACGAGGTCGGCCTGCCCAACCAGGGCGTCATGATCCTCTACGAGGTACTCAACGAGCGTGAGGGCGTCCTCGCGGAGCGCACGTACAGCGTCTGGCCCGACCTGGAGGCGCTGATGCGCGAGCACCGGGTCCCGCAGTTCACGGTGGACGCGCACCGCCCCGTCTCGGCCTTCGACGTCTTCGGGCTCTCCTTCTCCACCGAGCTGGGCTACACCAACATGCTCACGGCGCTCGACCTGGCCGGCATCCCGCTCAGCGCGGCGGACCGCACCGTCGACCACCCGATCGTGCTGGCGGGCGGCCACGCGGCGTTCAACCCCGAGCCGATCGCCGAGTTCATCGACTGCGCCGTCATCGGCGACGGCGAGCAGGCCGTCCTCCAGATCACCGAGATCGTCCGGGCCTGGAAGGCCGAGGGCAGGACCGGCGGGCGCGAGGAGTTGCTGCTGCGGCTCGCCAAGACCGGCGGGGTGTACGTGCCCGGCTTCTACGACGTCGAGTACCTGCCGGACGGCCGCATCGCCCGCACCGTCCCCAACCGCTCCGGTGTCCCGTGGCGGGTCTCCAAGCACACCGTCATGGACCTGGACGAGTGGCCGTACCCGAAGCAGCCGCTCGTACCGCTGGCCGAGACCGTGCACGAGCGGATGTCCGTGGAGATCTTCCGCGGCTGCACGCGCGGCTGCCGCTTCTGCCAGGCCGGCATGATCACGCGGCCCGTCCGCGAGCGCAGCATCACCGGCATCGGCGAGATGGTCGACAAGGGGCTCAAGGCGACCGGCTTCGAGGAGGTCGGCCTGCTGTCGCTGTCCTCCGCCGACCACAGCGAGATCGCGGACGTGGCCAAGGGCCTCGCCGACCGGTACGAGGAGGAGAAGATCGGCCTCTCCCTCCCGTCCACCCGCGTCGACGCCTTCAACGTCGACCTCGCCAACGAGCTGACCCGCAACGGCCGGCGCTCCGGCCTCACCTTCGCCCCCGAGGGCGGCTCCGAGCGGCTGCGCAAGGTCATCAACAAGATGGTCTCGGAGGACGACCTGATCCGTACGGTCTCCACCGCGTACGGCAACGGCTGGCGCCAGGTGAAGCTCTACTTCATGTGCGGGCTGCCGACGGAGACCGACGACGACGTCCTCCAGATCGGTGACATGGCCGTCAAGGTCATCGCCGAGGGCCGCAAGGTCTCCGGCCAGAACGACATCCGCTGCACCGTCTCCATCGGCGGGTTCGTGCCGAAGCCGCACACCCCGTTCCAGTGGGCGCCGCAGCTGAGCGTCGAGGAGACCGACGCGCGGCTGCTCAAGCTCCGCGACAAGATCCGCGCGGACAAGAAGTACGGCCGCTCGATCGGCTTCCGCTACCACGACGGCAAGCCCGGCATCGTCGAGGGACTGCTCTCGCGCGGCGACCGGCGGGTGGGCGCGGTCATCCGCGCCGTCTACGAGGACGGCGGCCGGTTCGACGGCTGGCGTGAGCACTTCAGCTACGACCGCTGGATGGCGAGCGCCGCGAGGACGCTGCCCGAGTTCGGCCTGGACATCGACTGGTACACCACGCGCGAGCGCACGTACGAGGAGGTCCTGCCCTGGGACCACCTGGACTCCGGTCTCGACAAGGACTGGCTCTGGGAGGACTGGCAGGACGCCCTCGACGAGACCGAGGTCGAGGACTGCCGCTGGACGCCGTGCTTCGACTGCGGCGTGTGCCCGCAGCTCGACCTCGACATCCAGATCGGCCCGACCGGCAAGAAGCTGCTGCCGCTGACGGTCGTCAAGTAGGACCCGCGGCGGGCGTGCCCGGTATCGAATCGGGCACGAACGCCGTCCCGTCGCCGGATCGGGGATCCGGGCGGGCGCCGACGGCGTCCTGCGCGACGCCTGGCGCGCGCCGGCCGGCCCTCCCCGCCCGGCCGAGCCTGTGACGGCGCCGGTCGACGGGGCGCGTACGCTGGGTAGTACAACAACCGTCCCCGGCGCGGTACCCGCACCCGAGATCCCCCTGCGCAAGCAGGTGTGAGCCGGGTTCCCGGGGCCGACCGCCCGGTCGGCCGCGCGTTTTCGAGGGTGTGCGCCACCACGCGCACCCCGCACCGAGGAGAAGAACCACTGGGCAAGCGACAGCCCGAAGGCCCCCCGCCCGCGCCTGCGGTACAGCGCATCCGACTGCGTTACACCAAGCGTGGCCGCCTCCGGTTCACCAGCCACCGCGATTTCCAGCGTGCCTTCGAGCGGGCACTGCGCCGCGCCGACGTCCCCATGGCGTACTCGGCCGGCTTCACCCCGCACCCGAAGGTGAGTTACGCCAATGCCGCACCCACCGGCACGGGCAGCGAGGCCGAGTATCTGGAGATCGCCCTCGCGGCGCCTCGCGACCCCGGCACACTGCGCGAACTGCTCGACGAGTCGCTGCCCACCGGGCTCGACGTCGTCGACGCCGTCGAGGCCCGTACCTCGGGGCTCGCCGACCGGCTGACCGCCTCGGAGTGGGAGCTGCGACTCGACGGGGTGGATCACGAGGAGGCCGGGCGCGCCGTGGCCGCCTTCCTCGCCGCCGAGGTGGTGGAGGTCGAGCGCCGCGCCAAGAACGGCATGCGGACGTTCGACGCCAGGGAAGCCGTCGTCGACCTGCGGACGCTTCCTCCACAGTCCGATGGGCCGCTGGGTGAGCGCTGTGCGATACTGCGGCTGGTTGTTCGGCACGTGACACCCGCCGTACGACCCGACGACGTCCTTTCCGGTCTCCGAGCTGTGGCCGACCTGGCGCCGCCGGTCCCCGCAGCGGTGACCAGGCTGGCGCAGGGGCTCTTCGACGAGGAGTCCGGAACGGTGACCGACCCGCTCGCGCCCGACCGCGAGGCAGTCACGGCCGGCCTGTCCATGGCCGCCGGACCCGCCGCCGCGAAGGCGCCGGAAGGTGCAGGTTCCGCGTAGGGACGGTTGTTGTAGCGCTGCCCTCGAACTGCCTCGGGAGCCACCTGGGTCGGGCGGCGCGCTGACCACGAAGACTTTCGCCAGGCCGTACGGACGAAAAGCGTACGTACGGAACCGGCGACCCAGACATAACAGCTCCTGTGCGGCGCCCGCGCCCCGGACGGCGGCAATCGCGCACTGACGCGGACCGCGGCCGGACCGGATCGAGGCGTGGCGCCCGGGAGCGTGACGGGAGAACCGCCCGCATGTCCCAGAACGAGCCCGGTACGAACCGGGACACCGAAGAAGAGCTGAGCAGCCCCAGCGACACGCTGCCGCCGCGCCGCAGGCGCCGCGCCGCGTCGCGTCCGGCGGGGCCGCCGACCGCGACGGCCGAGGCCGCCGACGGGGCGCCGGAGGCCGCCGCCGAGCCGGTGGCGGAGGAGGTCGCGCCCCCGCGCGCCCGCCGCCGTGCCACCCGTAAGGCCACGGCTCCCGTGGAGATCGTGGCCGAGCCCGCGCCCGAGGTCGCCGCGGCCGAGACGCTCGCCGAGCCGGTGGCGGAGGAGGTCGCGCCGCCGCGTGCCCGCCGTCGCGCGACCCGTAAGGTCGCCGCCCCCGCCGAGACGGTCGCCGAACCGGTCGTCGAGCCCCTGGTCGAGCCCGCCGCTCCCGCGGCTGTCGCCGCCCCGGAGGCCGCTGCCGAGCCGGTGGCGGAGGAGGCCGCGCCGCCGCGTGCCCGCCGCCGTGCGACCCGTAAGGTCGCCGCCCCCGCCGAGAGCGCGCCGGAGCCGGTCGCCGTGACCGCGTCCGAGGCCGTCGCCGAGCCGGTGGCCGAGGAGGCGGCGCCGCCGCGTGCCCGCCGCCGTGCGACCCGTAAGGTCACCGCGCCGGCCACCACCCCCGCCCCGGTCGAGGCGGACGAGGAGACCACGCAGGGCGAGACGCTGCCCGCGACCGCCGTCACGCAGATCACCGCCGACGAGGAGCGGGTCGAGGCCGCCGAGAAGGCCGCGACCCGTGGCCGGGGCCGCCGCAAGGCCGCGGTCTCGGCCGAGTCCGTCGCCGAGCCGGGGACGGAAACGGCGCCCGAGCCGAAGTCCGAGCCCAGGAGCAGGAAGGCCGAGCAGCGCAACGGCTCCGGCCCCGCCCCGGTGAAGGAGACCGGGACCGAGGCGCCCGAGCGGTCGCGCCGGCGTGCCAACCGGCCCGCCGTGGCCGTCTTCCAGGCGCCCGTGTTCGCGGAGCCGATGTTCCAGACCCCCGAGACCGCCGCCGCGATGGCCGCCGCCGGTGACGTCGAGGACGACGAGGACCTGGACATCGAGGACGAGACGACGGCCGAGGCCGCCGCGCCCGCCCCCGAGCCCTCGGGCCGCCGCCGTCGCCGTCGCCGCGGTGAGGCCGCCGAGCCGGCCGAGTCCGCGCCCGCGCCCGCCGCCGAGCGGGACGCCGACGACGAGGCAGGCGCCGAGCAGTCCGCCGAGGGCGACGAGTCCGACGCGGACGAGTCCGACGACTACGACCGTCCCTCGCGCCGTCGCCGCAGGGGCGGACGCCGCCGTCGCCGGGGCGAGTCCGCCGAGGCCGACGAGCAGTCGGACGAGCCGACCGACGACGCGTCCGAGGAGCGGGGCCGCGAGCGCGGCAGGAAGCAGGCACAGGAAGGCGCCGACGAAGGCGACTCCGCGGTCGAGGGCGACTCCGACGAGCAGGACGACGACGAGTCCGCCAACCAGCCGAGCGGTGGGAGCAGCAGCAGCCGCAGGCGGCGCCGCAGGCGCCGTCGCAGCGGCGACGGCGGCTCCGACACCGAGAACAACGGGGTGGACGACCCGGAGCGCACGGTCGTCAAGGTCCGCGAGCCGCGGGAACGCCGTGCGAAGGACACCGAGCCCGGCACCGGCGTGGACGAGGTCCAGTCCATCAAGGGCTCGACCCGTCTCGAAGCGAAGAAGCAGCGCCGCCGCGAGGGGCGTGAGCAGGGCCGCCGCCGCGTGCCGATCATCACCGAGGCGGAGTTCCTGGCACGCCGGGAGGCCGTCGAGCGCGTGATGGTCGTCCGGCAGAGCGGCGAGCGCACCCAGATCGGCGTCCTTGAGGACGACGTGCTCGTCGAGCACTACGTCAACAAGGAGCAGGCCACCAGCTACGTCGGCAACGTCTACCTGGGCAAGGTGCAGAACGTACTGCCGTCCATGGAGGCCGCGTTCGTGGACATCGGCAAGGGGCGCAACGCCGTCCTGTACGCCGGTGAGGTCAACTTCGAGGCGCTGGGCATGGCCAACGGCCCGCGCCGTATCGAGACCGCGCTCAAGTCCGGCCAGTCGGTCCTCGTCCAGGTGACGAAGGACCCGATCGGCCACAAGGGCGCACGTCTCACCAGCCAGGTCTCGCTCCCCGGCCGCTACCTCGTGTACGTCCCCGAGGGCTCGATGACCGGCATCAGCCGCAAGCTCCCGGACACCGAGCGGGCGCGGCTGAAGACCATCCTGAAGAAGATCGTCCCCGAGGACGCGGGCGTCATCGTCCGTACGGCCGCCGAGGGCGCGAGCGAGGACGAGCTGCGCCGCGACGTCGAGCGCCTCCAGTCGCAGTGGGAGGACATCCAGAAGAAGGCGAAGAGCGGCAACGCCCCGACCCTTCTCTACGGCGAGCCGGACATGACCGTCCGGGTCGTGCGCGACATCTTCAACGAGGACTTCACCAAGGTCATCGTCAGCGGTGACGACGCGTGGCAGACCATCCACGGTTATGTGGAGCACGTGGCGCCCGACCTGTCCGACCGGCTGAACCGCTGGACGAGCGAGGTCGACGTCTTCGCCTCGTACCGGATCGACGAGCAGCTGATGAAGGCGCTGGACCGCAAGGTCTGGCTGCCCAGCGGCGGTTCGCTGGTGATCGACAAGACCGAGGCCATGATCGTGGTCGACGTCAACACCGGGAAGTTCACCGGTCAGGGCGGCAACCTCGAGGAGACCGTCACCAGGAACAACCTGGAGGCGGCCGAGGAGATCGTGCGTCAGCTGCGGCTGCGCGACCTCGGCGGCATCGTCGTCATCGACTTCATCGACATGGTCCTCGAATCGAACCGGGATCTGGTGCTGCGGCGGCTGCTGGAGTGCCTGGGCCGGGACCGTACGAAGCATCAGGTCGCCGAAGTGACGTCGCTGGGTCTGGTGCAGATGACCCGTAAGCGGGTCGGCCAGGGGCTGCTGGAGTCGTTCTCCGAGACCTGTGTCCACTGCAACGGGCGCGGTGTGATCGTCCACATGGAGCAGCCGACCAGCTCCGGCGGCGGTGGCGTCAGTGGTGGCGGCGGTGGCAAGCGCGCGAAGAAGCGGCGCGGCGGGTCCGGCGCGGACCACGACCACAGCCATGACATCGAGACGGCCGAGGTCGCGGCGGACTCCGAGACCGAGGCCGAGGTCGCGGCGGAGGTCGCCGCCCCGGTGGCGCTGCCCGCGCCGGAGTTCGTGCCGGACGAGGAGCTGTACAGCAGCGTCGCGGAGGCCGAGACGGCCGCCCGTGGCGGGCGTTCGCGCCGCCGGGCCTCGCGCAAGGCGTCGGCCCCGGCCGGTTCGCCGCGTTCGGCGGAGCCCGAGCAGCAGGTACGGGCGGACGAGCAGACGCAGGTGCCGGTCCCGGTGGCTTCGTCCGTGCCGGTGGCCGAGCCGGAGGAAGTGGTGGAGGAGGCGGCCCCGCAGGGCCGGACCCGCCGCCGGGCCACCCGTAAGGCGTCGGCTCCGGCCGGTTCGCCGAAGGCGGCCGGTCCGGACGAGGCGTCCGAGCAGGCGGCCGAGGTCGTCGTCGAGCAGTCGGCGGCGCCGGTCGCGGCGGAGCCGGAGGCCGTGGCGGCCGAGCCCGTGGCTGACGCGCCGTCCGGCGACACGCCCGAGGCGGCACCGCCGCGGGCGCGCCGCAGGGCGACCCGTAAGGCGTCGGCCCCGGCCGGTTCGCCGGCGGGCGCCGAGGATGCGGCGGTTCTCGTGGTGGACGCGGCGCCGGAGCCGGCGGAGTCGGCCGAGTCCGCGGGACACGCCGAACCGTCCACCGGTGACGACACCGCGGAATCTTCCGCTCCGGCCAAGAAGGCGGCTCGTAAGACCGCCAAGAAGGCCACGGCCAAGAAGGCGGCCACGAAGAAGACGGCCGCCAAGAAGACCGCGGCGAAGAAGACCACCACCAAGAAGGCGGCCACGAAGTCCGCGGCCAAGAAGACATCGGCGGCCGAGCAGCAGCCGGCCCCCGCCGTGTCGGTCTCCACGGACGGCTGAGCCGTTCAGCTGAACGTTTGGTGACAGCCGGTTGAACGGCCCGTGCCCATCACTGGGAATCCGGTGATGGGCACGGGCTCTTCTGTTTCGTAATTGATGCGATTGCCGGTTAACAGGGCCGAAATTCGGTCGGAAATCCCTGATAATGTGACTGGCGGTCCCCGCCGTCGACAGTCTCCGCCCGGAACCTGCGGTCGGAGACCGGCCCGTCCAGGGACAGCGGTCCCACATTCCTCGGCAGGGCGTCGGCCAATCGTGCCGTAGGAGTGCACGCGGCCTCGTGAGACGCCCGCCGCACTCCTGGCCTCTGCCACTGAGAGCTTTCGCGGTGTTCAAGGAGGACGACGTCCATGTCGAGCAGTGAAGTGCAGCCCATTCCCGCTGCCCGCCCGGTCATCGGGGAAGAGGAGATCGAGGCCGCGGTACGCGTACTGCGCACCGGCCGGGTCGTTCAGGGCCCCGAGGTGGCCGCGTTCGAGGAAGGCTTCGCCGAGCTCGTCGCCGGCCGCCACTGCGTGGCCGTGAACTCCGGTACCTCGGCACTCCATCTCCTCCTGCTCGCCCTCGGTATCGGGCCGGGCGACGAGGTGATCGTGCCGTCGTTCTCGTTCGCCGCGTCGGCCAACTCCGTCCGCCTCGTCGGCGCCGACGTCGTCTTCGCCGACATCGAGCCCGGCAACTTCGGTCTCGACCCCGCCGCCGTCGAGGCCGCGATCACCCCGCGCACCGCCGCGATCATGCCGGTGCACCTCTACGGCAACCCGGCGTCGATGGACAAGCTGATGCCCATCGCCGACAAGCACAAGCTCGCCGTCGTGGAGGACGCCTGCCAGGCGCACGCCGCGACCCTGCACGGCACCCCGGTCGGCGCCTTCGGCTCCGGCGGCACCTTCAGCTTCTACCCGACGAAGAACATGCACTCCCTCGAAGGCGGCATGATCTCCACCGGTGACGCCGAGGTCGCCCGCACCCTGCGCCTGCTGCGCAACCAGGGCATGGAGCAGCGGTACGCCAACGAGATCGTCGGCGCCAACATGCGCCTCACCGACGTGGCCGCCGCCGTCGGCCGGGTGCAGCTCGGCAAGCTCGCCGGCTGGACCGAGCAGCGCCGCGCCAACGCCGCGTACCTGAGCGAGCACATCACCGCGCCCGGTGTGGTGACGCCGCCGGTCGCCGAGGGCGCGTACCACGTCTACCACCAGTACACCGTCCGGATCACCGGTGACCGCGACGCCGCGATGGCCAAGCTCTCCGAGGCGGGCGTCGGCAACGCCGTGTACTACCCGACCCCCATCCACCGGCTGCGGCCGTTCTGGGAGCCGGACCAGAAGGCGGGCCGCAACTGGGACCTGCCGGAGACCGAGCGTGCGGCGGCCGAGGTCGTCTCGCTCCCCGTGCACCCCTCGCTGTCCGGGTCGGACCTCGAGCGAATCGTTTCCGCCGTGAACGAGCTGGGAGAGAACCTGTGACCACCGGGGGACTGCGCGCCGGCCTGATCGGCCTGGGCTCGATGGGGCGCCACCACGCGCGCGTACTGGCCGGCCTCGACGGCGTCACGCTCGTCGGAGTCGTCGACCCGCTCGGTGACAAGAACGGACTGGCGCAGGGCGCGCCCGTCCTCGCCACCGTCGACGAACTGCTCGCGATCGGCGTCGACTACGCCGTCATCGCCTGCCCGACCGCCCTGCACGAGGAGGTCGGCCTCCAACTCGCCGAGGCCGGCGTGAGCGCGCTCATCGAGAAGCCGCTGGCCGACACCGTCGACGGCGCGCGCCGTCTGGTCGAGGCGTTCGAATCGCGCGACCTCGTCGCGGGCGTCGGCCACATCGAGCGCTGCAACCCGGCGCTGCGCAGCCTGCGCGCCCGCCTGGAGGCCGGTGAACTCGGCGACGTGTACCAGGTGGTGACACGCCGTCAGGGACCGTTCCCGCACCGGATCGCCGATGTCGGCGTGGTCAAGGACCTCGCCACCCACGACATCGACCTGACCGGCTGGGTGACCGGCCAGACGTACACCTCGATCTCCGCGCACACCGTCTCCAAGAGCGGCCGTCCGCACGAGGACATGGTCTCCGCCGTGGGCAGGCTCTCCGACGGCACGATGGTCAACCACCTCGTGAACTGGCTGAGCCCGCTCAAGGAGCGCTTCACCTCGGTCACCGGCGAGCGCGGCTGCTTCATCGCCGACACGCTCACCGCCGACCTGACCTTCTACTCCAACGCGGCCGTGACCACCGAGTGGGAGGCGCTGCGCGCGTTCCGCGGCGTCGCCGAGGGCGACATGATCCGCTACGCCATCCCCAAGCGCGAGCCGCTGCTCGTGGAGCACGAGCTGTTCCGCGACGCCGTACTCGGCGAGTCGCACGACATCTGCACCCTGCGGCAGGGCCTGCGAACGGTGGAGGTCGCGGCGTCCGTCCTGGAGTCGGCCGCGAACGGCCGCACGGTGGTTTTCGAGACGGGAGACAGCGCGAGCCATGTCGGCTGACAACTTGGTGGCACGACGTCATGAGAGTCCGCGCGGACGGATCGTGATGCTCGTCGACAACGGCGTGAACGGCGATTCGCGCGTACAGAAGGAAGCACGTTCCGCCGCCGCGGCCGGCTGGGACGTCGTCCTGCTGGGCAAGTCCCCGAACAAGAGCGAGCAGACATGGCGTCTGGGGGACGCCGAGGTCAGGCTGCTGCACGTGCCCGGCCCCATGCACCGGCGGCGGTACGAGTACCGGCGCGCGATCCTGCGCGCTCCCCTCGCCTACCGTCCGGGACCGCTCGCCGCCTACCGCACCCAGCGGATGAAGGCATGGCGTGCCGAGCTCAACCTGCGGCTCATCGAGGCCAAGCTGGCGGGCTCCACCGTACGGAAGCTGGCCCTCGTCCCGCCGCGCCTCGCGTCTAAGGTGCTGAGCAAGTGGGTGGGCCTGCGCGCGGGCCAGGCGCGTTCCCTGGAGCGCCGCCGGAAGGACATGACGTCCTCGCTGGACCGCTTCTCCACCGCCTTCTGGCAGCGGACGATGGGAGTCCGGGCGTGGCGGCGGCTCGACCCGTTCCTGTGGGACATCGAGCTGGCGTACGGCAAGGTCATCGACGCCCTGGAACCCGACCTGATCCACGCGAACGACTTCCGCATGATCGGGGTGGGCGCGAGGGCGAAGCTGCGTGCCAAGGGCAGGGGCCGCGACGTCAAGCTGGTCTGGGACGCGCACGAGTTCCTGCCGGGCATCAAGCCCTGGAACCCGCACCCCCGCTGGCACGTCGCCCAGTGCGCGCACGAGAGCGAGTACGCGAAGCACGCGGACGCGGTCACCACCGTCTCGGGGACGCTCGGCGAGATGCTCGTGGAGCGCCACGGCCTGCCCGCCGTCCCGGAGATCGTGCTCAACGCCCCGGACGCGGAGATCTCCCCGGAGCAGGCCGCCGAACCGGTGCCCGACCTGCGTGAGCTGTGCGGGATCGGCCCCGACGTCCCGCTCACGGTCTACAGCGGCGCCGCGGCCCCGCAGCGCGGCCTCGACATCATGGTCGAGTCACTGCCGAGCCTGCCCGGCGTCCACGTCGCGTTCGTGGTGCTGCGGCCCAACTCGGACTACATGAAGTCGCTGCTGGTCCGGGCGGCGGAGCTGGGTGTGACCGAGCGCGTCCACATACTTCCGTACGTACCGCACTACCAGGTCGTGCCGTTCCTCTCGGCGGCGGACGTGGGTGTCATCCCGATCCACCACTGGCCCAACCACGAGATCGCCCTGATCACCAAGTTCTTCGAGTACTCGCACGCCCGGCTGCCGTTCGTGGTCAGCGATGTGAAGACGATGGGCGAGATGGTCGCGAAGACCGGCCAGGGCGAGGTCTTCACGGCCGAGGACGTCTCGGACTACGTACGCGCGGTCAAGGCGGTCCTCGCCGACCCGAAGAAGTACCGGGACGTGTACGAGGACCGGGGCCTGCTCGCCGAGTGGACCTGGGAGGCGCAGGCCGAGATCCTCGACGGCGTCTACTCCCGGCTCCTGGGCCGCCCGCGCAGCGAGACCGGAGTGCCGGCGACTCGGGTGGCGGCATGAGAGCCACGCCCGATGTGACGGTCGTGGTGGCGGTGTACAACACGATGCCGTACCTGACCGAGTGCCTGAACTCGCTCATCGGTCAGACCATCGGCCTCGGCCGGCTGGAGGTCGTGGCCGTGAACGACGGCTCGACCGACGACAGCGGTGCCGAACTCGACCGGTTCGCCGCGCTGTATCCGGACACCGTCAAGGTCATCCATCAGGAGAACAGCGGCGGCCCGGCGGCGCCGAGCAACCGCGCCCTGGAGATCGCCACCGGCCGCTTCGTCTACTTCATCGGTTCCGACGACTACCTCGGCGAAGAGGCGCTGGAGCGCATGGTCGCCTGCGCCGACGAGCACGGGTCGGACGTGGTGATCGGCAAGATGGTCGGCACCAACGGCCGTTACGTGCGTCAGGCGATGTACAAGAAGAACGATCCGGACGTCAGCCTGTACGGTTCCGACCTGCCGTTCTCCCTCTCCAACACCAAGCTTTTCCGGCGGGAGCTGGTGGAGCAGCACAAGCTGCGGTTCCCCGAGGACCTGCCGGTCGGCAGCGACCAGCCGTTCACCATCGAGGCGTGCGTGCGAGCGAGCCGGATCTCCGTCCTCGGCGACTACACGTACTACTACGCGGTGAAGCGCGGCGACGCGAGCAACATCACCTACCGGGCCAACCACCTGGCCCGGCTGCACTGCACCAGCCGCATCATGCGGCACACGGCCGGTCTGATCGAGGCGGGTCCCCGGCGGGACGCCGTGTTCAAGCGACACTTCACCTGGGAGCTGGCCAAGCTCATCCAGGACGACTTCCTGCCACTCGACCCCGGCACCCAGCGCGAGCTGTGCGCGGGTATCGCCGAACTGGCGGACGACTATCTGACAGACGAGCTGCGTGACTCGCTCGACGTCAAGAGACGGGTGCGGATTCTGCTCGCGCGGCGAGGTGCCCTGCCCGAACTCCTGAAGGCGATCGCCGATGAGGCGGAGCACGGCGCGCCGCCGTTCCTGCTCGACGGCGGCCGGGCCTTCGCGGCCTACCCCGGTCTGCGCGCTCCGGACGTCCAACTCCCCGACCGGGCCTACGAACTGGTCGGGGAGGCGGTCCCCGGCCGGCTCGCCAACGGCACCCGGCTGATCTCGGCGGAGTGGGAGCAGAAGGGGGACGCGCTCTTTCTCGCCGTCGCCGTACGGATCGGCGTCATCGGAGACACGGACTCCGCCGTGATCCGGCTCGCCCGGACCGCGATGCCGAGCAGCGCGGACAAGGCGGCGGCGCGACGGCTGCCCGCGGGGCACCAACTCCCCGAGCCTGTCGGCGAGTTCACTCGTATCCTGGAGCCCGGTGGTGGCGGCACCGTGCTCACCGCCCGGATTCCGCTCCCGGCGGTCAAGCTCAAGGGAGGCGTCCGCGTCTATGTCGACGTCGCCGGCTCGACCTACGAGATCCCGGTCCGCACGCGCGGTCTGCCGATGCCGCTGGCCCGCCGGTGGGGCGACACCGTCCCCTTCCGGGCGTCGGCCAATGTGAATCCCAAGGGGCGACTGGTGATCACCACGGCTCCGCTGTGGGAGCCGACACCGTCCTTCCGCGCGCGGGTACGAAGCCTGCTGCCCCGGTTCAAGAGGAAAGTAGTCCGATGAATATCTGTGTAGTCGCGCTCGGCAAGATCGGTCTGCCGCTCGCCGTGCAGTTCGCCGCCAAGGGCCACCGCGTCTTCGGCGCCGACGTCAACGAGAAGGTCGTCGAGCTGGTCAACGCGGGCACGGAGCCCTTCCCCGGCGAGCACGACCTCGACGTCAAGCTCAAGCAGACCGTCGACGCCGGGCTGCTGACCGCCACGACCGACACCACCACCGCCGTCGCGCAGTCCGACGCCGTCGTGGTCGTCGTCCCGCTCTTCGTGGACGCCGAGGGCGTGCCCGACTTCGGCTGGATGGACGCGGCGACGAAGGCGATCGCCAAGGGCCTCAAGCCCGGCACCCTCGTCAGCTACGAGACCACCCTGCCCGTCGGCACCACCCGTACCCGCTGGGCGCCGATGCTCCAGGAGGGCTCCGGGCTCACCCCCGGTGAGGACTTCCACCTCGTCTTCTCGCCCGAACGCGTCCTGACCGGCCGGGTCTTCGCCGACCTGCGCCGCTACCCCAAGCTCGTCGGCGGCATCGACGAGGCGTCGGCCAGGCACGGCGTCGAGTTCTACGAGGCCGTACTCGACTTCGACGCACGCGAGGACCTGCCGCGCGAGAACGGCGTGTGGGACCTCGGCACCGCGGAGGCGTCCGAGCTGGCGAAGCTCGCCGAGACCACGTACCGCGACGTCAACATCGGCCTGGCCAACCAGTTCGCGCGCTTCGCCGACCAGAACG
Source organism: Streptomyces sp. NPDC104581 (assembly GCF_055583685.1). Taxonomy (NCBI): domain Bacteria; kingdom Bacillati; phylum Actinomycetota; class Actinomycetes; order Kitasatosporales; family Streptomycetaceae; genus Streptomyces; species Streptomyces sp. NPDC104581. The sequence continues at coordinate 16,904 of NZ_JBVJNN010000051.1, read as the reverse complement.
ACATCGACGTCAAGAAGGTCATCGAGGCCTGCAACAGCCAGCCGTACAGCCACATCCACCAGCCCGGCATCGCCGTCGGCGGCCACTGCATCCCGATCTACCCCCGGATGTACCTGTGGAACGACCCGGCGGCCACCGTCGTGCGCTCGGCGCGCGAGGCGAACGCGGCGATGCCCGAGTACGCGGTGGACCTGCTGGCCGCCGCGTACGGCGACCTGACCGGCGTCAACGTGCTCGTGCTGGGCGCGGCCTACCGGGGCGGCGTCAAGGAGACGGCGTTCTCCGGTGTCTTCCCGACCGTCGAGGCGCTGCGGGCGCGCGGCGCCGTGCCGTACGTCTCCGACCCGATGTACACCTCCGAGGAGCTGACCGCGCACGGCCTGCCGCCGCACCAGGGCGAGAAGGTCACGGCGGCGGTGCTCCAGGCGGACCACGCCGAGTACCGCGACCTGAAGCCGGCCGACCTGCCGGACGTCACGGTCCTCGTCGACGGCCGGCGCACCACCGACCCGGACGCCTGGCGCGGTGTGCGCCGGGTCGTCATCGGCGGCTGACACCCGGCACGGGACCGAAGGAATCGACGGGACCGAGGGGATCCACGGGACCTACGGAACCGCAAGAGGCCCGAACCGCACGGCGGTTCGGGCCTCGCGCCGTACCGGCGCCGATGCTCAGCGGCGCTCCGTCAGGGCGCCGTCCTTCTCGTCGTGCAGCGCCCCGGTCCTGGGACACTCCCACACCCCGGCCTCCCCGGCCCGCTCCACGAGCTTCACGCCTGCCCGTCCGACCCAGCCGACCCGGCGGGCCGGAACACCCACGACCAGCCCGAAGTCCGGTACGTCCCGGGTCACGACGGACCCGGCGGCGATCATCGCCCAGCGCCCGATCCGCACCGGCGCGACACAGACCGACCGGGCGCCCAGCGAGGCACCCTCCGCGATCTTCACACCGACCGCCTCCCAGTCGGAGCCGCGCTTGAGCTTGCCGTCGGGGTCCACGGAGCGGGGGTTCAGGTCGTTGGTGAGGACGACGGCGGGCCCGATGAAGACACCGTCGGCCAGCTCGGCGGGCTCGTACACCAGCGCGTAGTTCTGGATCTTGACGTTGTCACCGATCCGCACCCCGGTCCCGACGTAGGCGCCACGCCCCACCACACAGTTCGCACCCAGGCGCGCGTCCTCCCGGATCTGCGCGAGCTCCCAGACGCTGCTGCCGTCACCGACCACCGCGGTCTCGTCGACCTGGGCGGTTGGCTGGACCCTGTAGTTCACGCTGCTGCCTTCCGGATGTCCGAGCATGTTTCCGACGGTTGAGCATACGTCCCGGTACGGGCCGGGCTACGCCCGCGTCCCGGCCCCGTCCCACCGGAGCGCCCAGCGCATCCTCGGCTCCACGACAAACCGGAAGAGCCGCCGCACCGGCGGCGTGCACAGCGCGGTGACCAGCAGCGCGGCGGCCAGCGTCACCGCGACCCGGCCCGCCTGGGTCTCCAGGAAGGGGTCGTCGTAGCCGCCGAGATACCGGGCGCCGCGGATGAAGAAGCCGTGCAGCAGGTAGCCGTAGAGCGTCCCGGCGCCCAGCGCCGTCATCCACAGCCGGCGGCGCGGCACCCAGGCCAGGAAGCACGCGCCCAGTACGAGCGCAGCGGCGAACAGGAGCAGGGTCATCGCCGCGCCGGTCCAGACCGGCTCGCCCAGCTCGCGGGCGCTGTAGCTCCTGAACAGCCAGGAGGTGCTGACGCGCGGGACCGACCAGTACGCCACCAGCAGGGCGACCAGGAAGACGGGCAGCGCGGCGGCCCGTACCCGGGTGCGGCGCAGATACGCGAAGTGCTCGGGACGGAGCCGCAGTCCGAGGACGAAGAACGGCAGGAACTGAAGGACGCGCATCAGCTGGAGGTCGTCCCCGATGCCGGTCGACATCGACGCGAGCGCGGCGATCACCAGCGCCACCGGCACCGGCCACCGGACCAGCTGCCAGACCGGTGTCGTGAGCCGCCACAGGAAGAGGGCGGGCAGGAACCAGAGGATCCAGTACGGGTCCGCCGGCGTCAGAGGGAATCCGGGGTCCTCGACGGCGCGGTGGAAGAGGGTGTACGCCACCTCGAAGATCACGTACGGCACCAGGATCCCGGTGACCAGCCGCCACATCCGCTTGGGGCTCAGATCGGAGCCCCGCGAGAAATAACCCGCGACGACGATGAAGACGGGCATGTGGAAGGCGTAGACGAAGGTGTACAGGGCCTCCACCACCCGCCCGCTCCCCGGCAGCGGCTCCCACGAGTGCCCCACGGCGACCAGGACGATGGCCAGGTACTTCGCGTTGTCGAAGAACGGATCCCGCTCGACGACCCCGGCTCCGGTGGCGGCGGGGGCTTCGGCACGTTCCTGGGAGAGGGATGAGACCATCACGACACCCTAGAGGGTGACTCCCCGACCAGCGGTCGGCGTGGCTCCGTCCCGGCGTCGGCGAGGCCCGCGCACCGGTGATCTGGGCGCCGTCGCGTGGGGCCGTGGGCCCCGCCCCCACCTGGTTTGACCCCCCACCCGGCCGCCCCGTACTCTTGACCGTCGGCGTGTCTCTGTGCGCGCCTGCTCCTGAGCACCTCACCTGCCGGTGGCTGTCCTCGACGCTGTCGGCGGAGGCCGCTCGTCACCATCCGGTTGCGGCGGCTGGCTTCAGGAGTTCCGTTCCGAGCGAGAGTGAGATCCGCGTGTACGCCATCGTGCGCAGCGGTGGTCGTCAGCACAAGGTTGCTGTTGACGACATCGTTGAGGTTGACAAGATTCCCACTGCCAAGGTTGGCGACACGGTCGAGCTCTCGACCCTGCTCGTGGTCGACGGCGACGCCGTGACCAGCGACCCGTGGGTCCTGGACGGCATCAAGGTCACCGCCGAGGTCGTGGACCACCACAAGGGCGCGAAGATCGACATCCTTCGCTACAAGAACAAGACCGGTTACCGCCGTCGTCAGGGCCACCGCCAGCAGTACACGGCGATCAAGGTCACCGCTATTCCCGCGGCCGCGAAGAAGTAAGGGACTGAGGAGACATGGCACACAAGAAGGGCGCATCGTCCACCCGTAACGGGCGCGACTCGAACGCTCAGCGGCTCGGTGTGAAGCGCTTCGGCGGTCAGATCGTGCTCGCCGGTGAGATCCTCGTCCGTCAGCGCGGCACCCACTTCCACCCCGGTTCGGGTGTGGGCCGTGGTGGCGACGACACGCTGTTCGCCCTCGCCCCCGGCGCGGTCGAGTTCGGCAAGAGCCGTGGCCGCAAGGTCGTGAACATCGTTCCGGTCGCCGAGTAACTCGGGTAGCCGTAGAGCGAGTTCGACCGGTTTCTCGCGAGGGCGGACCTCACTTCCCACAGGGGAAGCGGGTCCGCCCTTCGCTTGTTGCAACCGGTGAAGCAGACGCAAGACTTTCCGTACGTACTGGAGGCACCACCATGACCACCTTCGTGGACCGCGTCGAGCTGCATGTCGCCGCGGGTAACGGAGGCCACGGCTGCGCCTCCGTTCACCGTGAGAAGTTCAAGCCCCTCGGCGGCCCCGACGGCGGCAACGGCGGCCGGGGCGGCGACGTCATCCTGGTCGTCGACCAGTCGGTGACCACGCTGCTGGAGTACCACCACTCGCCGCACCGCAAGGCCACCAACGGCCGCCCCGGCGAGGGCGGCAACCGCTCCGGCAAGGACGGCCAGGACCTCGTCCTGCCCGTCCCGGACGGCACGGTCATCCTCGACAAGAAGGGCAACGTGCTCGCCGACCTCGTCGGCCAGGGCACCACCTATGTCGCCGCCGAAGGCGGTCGTGGCGGCCTCGGCAACGCCGCTCTCGCCTCCGCCCGCCGCAAGGCCCCCGGCTTCGCCCTGCTCGGCGAGCCCGGCCGCTCCGGCGACATCGTCCTGGAGCTCAAGACCGTCGCCGACGTCGCGCTCGTCGGCTACCCGAGCGCCGGCAAGTCGTCGCTGATCTCCGTACTCTCGGCGGCCAAGCCCAAGATCGCCGACTACCCGTTCACCACGCTCGTCCCCAATCTGGGCGTCGTCACGGCGGGCTCGACCGTCTACACCATCGCGGACGTCCCCGGTCTGATCCCGGGCGCCAGCCAGGGCCGCGGCCTGGGTCTGGAGTTCCTGCGCCACGTGGAGCGCTGCTCGGTCCTCGTGCACATCCTGGACACCGCCACGCTGGAGTCCGACCGCGACCCCCTCTCCGACCTCGACACCATCGAGGCGGAGCTGAAGCAGTACGGCGGTCTCGACGACCGCCCGCGCATCGCGGTCCTCAACAAGATCGACATCCCGGACGGCCTGGATCTGGCCGAGATGATCCGTCCCGAGCTGGAGGCGCGCGGCCTGCCGGTGTACGAGGTTTCCGCCGTGGCCCGTACCGGCCTCAAGGAGCTCTCCTTCGCGCTCGCCGAGATCATCGCCGCCCGGCGCGCGGAGAAGCCCGTGGAGGAGGCGACCAGGGTCGTCATCCGTCCGCGGGCGGTCGACGACACGGGCTTCACCGTCTCGCTGGAAGCGGACGGCCTGTACCGCGTACGCGGCGAGAAGCCCGAACGCTGGGTCAGGCAGACCGACTTCAGCAATGACGAGGCGGTCGGCTATCTCGCGGACCGGCTCAGCCGGCTCGGTGTCGAGGGCGAGCTGATGAAGGCCGGGGCGCGCTCCGGCGACGGCGTGGCGATCGGCCCCGAGGACGACGCGGTCGTCTTCGACTGGGAGCCGACCGTGATGGCCGGCGCCGAGATGCTCGGGCGGCGCGGCGAGGACCACCGGCTCGAAGCGCCGCGTCCCGCCGCCGTACGGCGCAGGGACCGCGACGCGGAGCGGGACGAAGCGGACAAGGCGTACGACGACTTCAAGCCGTTCTAGCGTCTCCGCGCGGACTTGGCCCCGCTCGCGCCCGCTTCCGTAAGGGGCGATTTCGAGCAGTGACCGGCGCGTCACCCACCGCACACGACAGGCCGCGGTCCACTCCGTCCGGAGCGGGCCGCGGCCTTCGTCGTGCGCGGACCGCGCGACGCGTGGGCTGGCCGAAACCCATCTACGGGTATTGAGCGATATGGGCGGAATAATGAGTCATGCGGTTTCTTTTCAAGTGCTCACACAACCGTCGGTCGGCTTCGCCCGTCTTGCATGTGGGGGCGGCCCGGGGGCCGCGTGAACCCGTCCGGACCTGAAGAGGAGCTTGGGAATGACCGCCCGGGATTCCGAACACCGAACGGAGCGTTGATGAAGATCTCCTTCCTCATCCACACCATCTATGGCATCGGCGGCACCATCCGCACCACGCTGAACCTCGCGGAGGAGTTCGCCGAGCAGCATGAGGTGGAGATCGTCTCGGTCTTCCGGCACCGGCCCGTCCCGCTCTTCGACGTGGACCCCCGCATCACCCTCGTACCGCTCGTCCACACGTGGAAGGAGTCCCCCGCGTACGAGAAGGACCACCCGCTCCACCTCCAGCCCGCCGAGTACTTCCCGCGCAACGAGGCGCGCTACCGCGAGTACAGCAAGCTGACCGACGAGCGGGTCCGCGACCACTACGCGGACTCCGACGCCGACGTCGTCATCGGGACCAGACCCGGACTCGCCGCGTACGTCGCCCAGTTCGCCCCCGCGAGCGCGGTGCTCATCGGGCAGGAACACATGACGTACAACCATCACAAGCCCGCGCTGCGCAACGAGATGTACCAGCACATTGACGCGCTCGACGCCTACGTCACCGTCTCCGAGGGCGACGCCGCCGTCTACCGCGCGCAGATGCCGCTGCCCGCGACCCGTGTGCTCGCCATCTCCAACAGCGTGCCCGAGCCGTCGATCCAGCCGTCAACGGGCTCCGGCACCACGATCGTCGCCGCCGGCCGGCTCTCCGCGGAGAAGCAGTACAGCGTGCTCGTCGACGCCTTCGCCGAGGTCGTAGCCGAGCGCCCGGAGTGGGATCTGAGGATCTACGGCGCGGGGCCCGAGAAGGAGAACCTCCGGGAGCAGATCGACCGGCTCGGCCTCTACAACAGCGTGCGGCTCATGGGGTCGGTCTCGCCCATCGAGCCGGAGTGGGCCAAGGGCGCCATCGCCGCGTCCACCTCGCGCCACGAGTCGTTCGGCATGACCCTCGTGGAGGCCATGCGCTGCGGCCTGCCCGTCGTCAGCAGCGACTGCGACTACGGCCCGCGGGAGATCCTCCAGCCCGGTGTGGACGGTCTGCTGGTGCCCGTGTCGGACCCCGGCGCCGTCGCGCGGGCGCTGCTGACCCTCATCGACGACGAACCGCTGCGCCGCCGGATGAGCGCGGCGGCCGTGCGGAACGCCTCACGGTTCGACCCCGGCCAGGTCGCCAAGAAGTACGAGGAACTCTTCGGCGAGCTGCGGACCGTCTCCGCCCAGCGCGCGGCCGTGGGTGACTTCGCGCCGGTCGCCGACTGTGTCGTGGAGTCCGGCGGCGCGGTGGCGTTCTCCCTCGTCGCCCCCCAGGCGGCGGCGGTCGTGCACGAGGGCCTGAAGCTGGTCTGTGTGCGCTCGGACAAGCGCACCGAGGAGCGGGTCTTCCCGATGTCCGGCAACGGCACGGTCACGATTCCGGCGGACGCCGCGTTCACCGAGGGTGTCTGGGAGTGCTTCGCCGAACTCCCGGAATCCGGACGGCGGGTACGGATCGGCGCGCGCTCCGTCGACCAGCGCGGCGCGATGAGCGCCTGCGAACGCGCGCGCGAGGGCGAGCCCGTCCACAATCTCGTCCCGTACGCGACCCGTCCGCAGAAGCAGCTCACGCTCCGCTCATGGGTCCGGCCGATCCACGCGGAGGCCGGTGACATCCGGGTCGAGGGCAAGCGCATCACGGTCGCGGGCGAGCTGTTCGGCGCGGGTGTGATGGCCCAGGACCCGTCACTGGTGGTACGCCGACGGGGCAAGCCCGCCGAGGAGTTGACGTACGCGGGCAGCCGGCTGGGGGAGCGCGGCTTCCGGTTCACCTTCCCCGTCACGGGTCCGGCCGGACGGCAGATCGCCAGGTCGGAGTCGTGGGACCTGCTGCTCAAGTACGCCCCGGACGCCGCGCCGGTGAAGGTCGCGCGGGTGCTCGACGACGTCGTGGAGAAGCGGCCGATCTACGAGTACCCGGCCACCGAGGTCCGCAAGAGCAGGCCCTGGGGGCCGTTGCGCAGAGTGGTCCGTAAACTGAGGAGCAGACCGGCCCAGTGGGTGCGGGTGCGGATCATGTACATGGGGACCAACGACCTCATCGTCAACGTTGCGGACGCACCGCGGAAATAGCGCGGAAACAGCGAAACAGCTGACGAGCGGGGGAATTCCCTTACGCAGCACTTACATCGCGATCGCGAAATAGCGGACGCGAAGTAGAGGTCCCGTGGAGGTACATACCGGTCCGGCGTGCCGATGTGGTGTCGGTCACGCCGTACTTGGCCGGATGACGCCCCAATGTGGCTGGCCAGAGGGTGAACAGATGGTTTCCTGTGAGTGAGGGGCATCGGGCGTCCGCCTTGCGAGACGGTCACGGAGAGTGCGACCATCACAGCGTCCCCCACTCGTCTCAAGGTAGGTCGTTCTGTGTCTGTGCCGCATGCAGCCCATCCCCGCACCACGGCAGTCGTCCTCGCCGGTGGCACCGGCCAGCGCGTGGGCCTGTCGATCCCCAAGCAGCTGCTGAAGATCGCGGGGAAGGCTGTCATCGAGCACACGCTGTCGATCTTCGAGCAGTCCGACTCGATCGACGACGTGATCGTGCTGATGGCACCGGGTTTCGTGCCCGACGTGGAGAAGATCGTCGTCAAGGCCGGTCTCACCAAGGTCACGAAGGTCATCGAGGGCGGCCAGACCCGGAACGAGACCACGGAGCGTGCCATCTCGGCCCTCGGCGAGGGCCTCGCGGAGGGTGAGGACCGCAACGTCCTGTTCCATGACGCCGTCCGTCCGCTTCTGTCACAGCGTGTCATCAAGGACTGTGTGGACGCGCTCGACCGCTACGAGGCCGTCGATGTCGCGATCCCCTCCGCCGACACCATCATCGTGACCCGCACCCACGGCGGTGACGGCGAGTTCATCACCGAGGTCCCCGACCGCTCGCGGCTGCGGCGCGGCCAGACGCCCCAGGCGTTCAAGCTGTCCACGATCCGCAAGGCGTACGAGATCGCCGCGGGCGACCCCAACTTCCAGGCCACCGACGACTGTTCGGTGGTCCTGCGCTATCTGCCCGACGTGCCGATCTATGTGGTCGCGGGCGACGAGTACAACATGAAGGTGACACAGCCGGTCGACGTCTTCATCGCCGACAAGCTGTTCCAGCTCGCCTCCACCGCCGCGCCCGTCCAGGCGGACGAGGCGGCCTACCGCGAACTGCTCTCCGGCAAGACGCTGGTGGTCTTCGGCGGTTCGTACGGCATCGGCGCCGACATCGCCGCTCTCGCCGAGCAGTACGGCGCGAAGGTGTACGCGCTGGGCCGCTCCACCACCGGCACCCACGTCGAGAACCCGGAGCACGTCGACGACGCGCTGTCGAAGGCGTACTCGGCGACCGGCCGCATCGACTACGTGATCAACACGGCGGGCGTGCTGCGCATCGGCAAGCTGGCCGAGACGGACAACACGACGATTCAGGAAGCGCTGAACGTCAATTACCTGGCGCCCGTCCAGATCGCCCGCGCCTCCTACAAGTATCTGGCCGAGACCAAGGGCCAGCTGCTCCTCTACACCTCCAGCAGCTACACCCGCGGCCGCGCCGAATACAGCCTCTATTCATCGACCAAGGCGGCCATGGTGAATCTCACCCAGGCCCTCTCGGACGAATGGGCGGGCGACGGCATCCGGGTGAATTGCGTCAATCCGGAACGCACCGCGACCCCGATGCGCACCAAGGCTTTCGGCACCGAGCCCGCGGGCTCGCTGCTCTCCTCCGAGGCGGTGGCCCGTACGTCACTCGACGTTCTGCTCTCCGAACTCACCGGGCACGTCATCGACGTGCGTCAGCAGGACCCGACCCGGGAGGCGTCCGCCGCGGGCTCCGGATTCGAGCAGGCGCTGGCCTCGGTCCTTGACCGTCAGGAAGATGTGTAATAATTCTCCACAAGTTTGCATTCACGGGCCTTTGCGTTCACCTATTCGGTGAATTGCAGAGGCCCGTGTGCGTGAAGCCCCGGCTTCACAATTCCCGCCAACTGTGAAATAACCGGCACCCTCTCCTGGAGCAGGTTCTTCGTGATTTCGACCGCCATCCGCCTGGCCCGCGTGGGCAGCCGAGCCGAGCTGGCCGCGGCCGCCCTGCTGGCGCTGGGTTACCCGTGCGTCATGCTCGCAGCGCTGATCCCGAACCTCTGGTTCTTCGCGGCGGCCTGTGCCGTGACCTACGGCGCGGACCGATTCCTGCATCAGCGCAACAGCTATCTCATCAACCGGCTCAACAAGGTCCGGGCCGGGCTGTCGATCCGCTTCCTGGTGCGCCAGTTGCTGCTCGTGCTGCTCCTGGCCCGGATGGACCTGGCCGAACAGCCCCTGTTCTACGCGGCGGTCGCCGGTTTCCTGCTCTTCTACGGCCTCCAGGCACCCCAGGGCGCGCTGGCGACATTGATCCGGCTGCGGCGCGGCATGCCGGTCGTCGCCCGCAACGTCGACCTGCACGCCCTGCGCATCCCGGACGCCCCGCCGAACTACCTGGTGAACCGCTCCGCCGAGAAGATGCTCCACCTCGACGTGTTCGCGATCGCCGGACTGCTCGCCGCCGCCGGGACCGGCACCGACCTCTACGGCTACGTGGGCCTGGGCATCACCCTCGTCCTCGGACTCGTCTACATCCTGCTGCTCGTGCCGTACCTGCGCCGCGGCCGCCGCGTGCCCACGCCGCCCGCGGTCCTCGGCGCCGTCGACAACTGGCTGCGGGAGTACCAGCCTTCGGTGGTCCTGTACTTCTCCGGCTCCAAGGAGTCCGCCTACCAGGTCAACATGTGGCTGGAGACCCTGGAGCAGTCCGAGGGCCGGCCCCTGGTCGTGCTCCGCGAGCGGGCCATCATGACCCAACTCGCCCCGACCTGGCTGCCGGTGCTCTGTGTCCCCGGCGGCACGCACCTGATGAACCTCGACCTGTCGTCGGTCCAGGTCGCGCTCTACGCGGCCAACGTCGGCAAGAACATCCACCTGCTGCGCGTGCCCACCATGAAGCACGTCTTCATCGGCCACGGCGACAGCGACAAGATCGCCAGCGTCAACCCGTTCAGCAAGGTCTACGACGAGGTGTGGACCGCCGGCCGGGCCGGCCGCGACCGGTACGCGCTCGCCGACGTCGGCGTCCGTGACGACGACATCGTCGAGGTGGGACGCCCGCAGCTCGCCCCGATCAAGACCGCGTCGGAGGCGCCCGGACGGCCCGTACCGACGATCCTGTACGCCCCCACCTGGGAGGGCTGGGACGACAACCCCGGCAACACCTCGCTCCTGCTGGCCGGCGAGAACATCGTCAAGCGTCTGCTGAAGGCCGAGAAACCCGTCCGGGTCATCTACAAGCCGCACCCCTTCACCGGCATCCGCGACAAGAAGGCCAAGGCCGTCCACGACCGGATCACCGCGATGGTGAACGCCGCGAACGTGGCACGCGCCGCCGAACCCCGCTGGACGGAGGAAGCCGCCGGCGCGCAGGCCGGACAGGCCGCCGCCCGCGCCGAGTTGACCCGTATCGAGGGCGAGCTGGCCGCGCTCACCGCCCCCGGCCGCGCCGGCGGCGACGAGTCGGAGGAGTCGCGCGTCTCGCTCGCCGACCCGGAGCGCCTGGACCGTGCGAAGGCGCTGCGGGCCGAGTGGAACGACGCGTACTGGCGCACGTTCGGCTGGTGGGAGCACAAGGTCGTCACGGGGGCCGAGCCCAAGCTGTACGACTGCTTCAACCAGTCCGACGGCATGGTTTCGGACATCTCCAGTGTCGTGTCGGACTTCATCGCGAGCGGCAAGCCGTACGCGGTGACCGACTCCGCACAACTCGGCGCGGAGGAGTTCAAGCGGCAGAACACCGCCGTACGCGCAGCCGTCGTCCTGTCCAACAGCGCGGCCGAGCTGGACGAACTGCTGAAGGCGGTCGCCGATCCGGCCGCCGACCGCCTGGCCCCGGCCAGGCGCGAACTGAAGACGTATCTGCTCGGACCCGACGAGCCCACGTCGATCCAGCAGTTCAACGCCGCCGTGACCGCCCTCGGCGCCAAGGCCGTGGCCCGAAACGTCGGTGTGCGGCAGCGGCTGAGCGCGCAGGAGCAGCCCGGCACCGAGCCCGAGCGCGAGCCCGCCGCCGACCCCGAGGCGGCGAAGGCCGCCGACGACGCCACGGAGCCGAACGGCGCGCAGGCCCCGGTCGCGCGCTGAGCCGGCCCTCCCCGGTGCGCCGGACACACCGGGCGCCCCCGACGGCGGGGGGGGGGGGGGGGGGGGGGGGGGGGGTGGGGTGGGCCGTCTGTGGTGTTGCGGGCGCGGGAAGAGGGGAGAGAGTA
>NZ_JBVJNN010000051.1:0-5403 GCF_055583685.1 Streptomyces sp. NPDC104581 | reverse complement strand
CCCCTCCCCCCCCCCCCCCCCCCCCCCCCCCCCCCCCCCCCCCCCCCCCCCCCCCCCCCCCCCCCCCCCGCCCCCGTCACGCGTGCTGTCCAGCGCGTGAAACGACCGCGCGCCGACGAGGCCCGCTGGCATAGATTCGGCCCGTGACAGTGGCAAGGCAGTACGTAACGCAAGCCCGCAGGATCGTCGTCAAGGTCGGCTCCTCCTCGCTCACCACCGCCTCCGGTGGACTCGACGCCGACCGCGTCGACGCCCTCGTCGACGTACTCGCCAAGGCCCGCGGCGGCGGCGAGAGGGAGATCGTGCTCGTCTCCAGCGGCGCCATCGCCGCCGGTCTCGCCCCGCTCGGCCTCGCCCGCCGCCCCCGCGACCTCGCCCGCCAGCAGGCGGCTGCCAGCGTCGGACAGGGACTGCTCGTCGCCCGCTACGCCTCCTCCTTCTCGCGCTACGGGCTGCGCGTCGGCCAGGTCCTGCTCACCACCGACGACACCAGCCGACGCTCCCACTACCGCAACGCCTACCGCACGCTCGACCAGTTGCTGACCATGGGCACCGTTCCGGTCGTCAACGAGAACGACACCGTCGCCACCGACGAGATCCGCTTCGGCGACAACGACCGGCTGGCCGCGCTCGTCGCCCATCTCGTCCGCGCCGACCTGCTCGTCCTGCTCTCGGACGTCGACGGTCTGTACGACGGCGACCCCGCGAAACCGGGCGCCGCCCGGATCGCCCGCGTCGACGGCCCCGCCGATCTGGTCGGCGTCTCCATGGGCAGCGCGGGCAGGGCCGGACTCGGCACCGGCGGCATGGTCACCAAGGTCGAGGCGGCCAGGATCGCCGCCGCCGCGGGCATCCCCGTCGTACTGACCTCGGCCGGCCGCGCGGGCGACGCCCTCGCCGGCCGCGACACGGGCACCTACTTCGGCCGGACCGGCCGCCGGTCCGCGGACCGGCTGCTCTGGCTCGCCCACGCCTCCACGCCACAGGGCGCGCTGACCCTCGACGAGGGCGCCGTACGGGCCGTCGTGGAGCGCCGCACCTCGCTGCTGCCGGCCGGGATCGCCTCGGTCGAGGGCGAGTTCAGCGCGGGCGACCCGGTCGAGCTGCGCGACACGGCGGGCCGGGCCGTGGCCCGTGGACTGGTCAACTTCGACGCCAAGGAGATCCCGCAGCTCCTCGGCCGCTCCACCCGGGATCTGGCACGCGATCTGGGGCCCGCCTACGAGCGGGAGGTCGTACACAGGGACGATCTGGTCATCCTGCATCCGTGACCCTCCCCTGAAACGGCTGAAAGTCCGGTTTTTTGGAAGGGACCTTTACCGAAAGCACCCCATGCCCCGTCCCGGGCTGGTCAACTTTGTCTCAGGGGTACGAGGCGGGGTAGCAGTAGGACGACGCAGCAACAGGAGGCCGCCGGTGAGACGAACGCGCCCGGGGGCGGGGTCCCTCGGGTCAGGAGGAGGCACCTTGCACGCCCGGAGGGCCGCGGGGGAGGAGCGGACGCTGACCAGCGTCGAAGCGGGGTCGGACTTCGACGACTTCGACGACGTGCCGGATCCGGGACCGTCCCGCGGGACACAGGCGCGCGGTGAGGACCGCGCGGTGTCGAAGCTCTGGCACATCACGCTCAGCGTGTCGGGTCCCGAGGCGCCGCTCACCGAGGTCAGACGGGGCCTCGAACAGCTCGCCCACGACCATCCGTTCCTGCTGACCAGCAGATACGCGAACGACCACGCGGAGATCCGCTACTGGGAAGAGGCCAGGGACCTGCACGACGCCGCCGCGGTCGCGCTGCGGCTCTGGGGCGAGCACCGGTCGAGCGCCAGGCTGCCTCCCTGGGAGATCGTCGGTCTCGAGGTCATCGACCGGGAGACCTACCACCTGCGCATCGCGGAGGGTTACGGCCCGCCGCCCGCCGCGCCGGTGGGCGTTCATCCGTTCTGAACCGAGGGCCGCGGCCGGCCGGGGAGGTCCACGCACCGGACGGGCCGCGGCCGTCTCGCAGTACGGGATACGGGGGAATTGCCCCCGGCCCGCGCATTACCCTGCGGGCATGACCTCCCTCTCGCCGTACGACAACCTGACACCGGTCACCAGGACCGCCTACCGCGCCCGCGCCGCCGCCGCCGACCTCGCCCCACTGCCGCGCTCGGTCAAGGACGACGCTCTGCTGGCGATCGCCGACGCCCTGGAAGTCCGTACGCAGGAGATCATCAAGGCGAACGGCGAGGACGTCGCGCGGGCCAGGGAAGCGGGCACCAGCGAGGCGATCATCGACCGGCTGACGCTCACCCCCGAGCGGGTGCGGGCGATCGCCGCCGACGTACGGGACGTGGCCGCGCTGCCCGATCCGGTCGGCGAGGTCGTGCGCGGATCGACGCTCCCCAACGGTATCGACCTGCGCCAGGTCCGCGTCCCGCTCGGGGTGGTCGGGATCATCTACGAGGCCCGCCCCAACGTCACCGTGGACGCGGCTGCGCTCTGCCTGAAGTCAGGCAACGCCGTCCTGCTGCGCGGCTCGTCCTCCGCGTACTCCTCCAACACCGCGCTCGTGCGCGTGCTGCGCGACGCCGTCGGCGGGGCCGGGCTGCCCGCCGACGCCGTCCAGCTCGTGCCCGGCGAGAACCGCGACTCCGTACGCGAACTGATGCGCGCCCGCGGTCTGGTCGACGTGCTCATCCCGCGCGGCGGCGCCTCGCTGATCCGCACCGTCGTGGAGGAGTCCACCGTCCCGGTCATCGAGACCGGCACCGGGAACTGCCACGTCTACGTGGACGCCGAGACCGACCTGGACATGGCCGTCGGGATCCTCGTCAACTCCAAGGCGCAGCGCCCCAGTGTCTGCAACGCCGCCGAGACGCTCCTCGTCCACCAGGACGTCGCCGCCGCGTTCCTGCCGCGCGCGCTGGACGCGCTCGCCGAGTCCGGGGTCACCGTGCACGCCGACGAGCGGGTGCTGGAGTTCGCGGAGGCGGCCGGCGGCACGAAGGCCACCGTGGTGGCGGCCACCGCCGAGGACTGGGAGACCGAGTACCTCTCGTACGACATCGCCGCCGCCGTCGTCGACTCGCTCGACGCGGCCGTCGCCCACATCCGGCTCTGGTCCTCCGGGCACACCGAGGCCATCGTCACCACCTCGCAGGCGGCGGCCCGCCGATTCACCCAGTTGGTCGACTCCACGACGGTCGCGGTCAACGCCTCGACCCGGTTCACCGACGGCGGCCAGTTCGGCTTCGGCGCCGAGATCGGCATCTCCACCCAGAAACTGCACGCACGGGGACCGATGGGACTGCCCGAGCTGACCTCGACCAAGTACATCGTGACGGGCGACGGTCACACACGGTAGCCGAACGGTGGAATCCGGTGGAATCTCCGCTGTCCCTGCCGAAATCGGCCTCCCCGGTCTACTCTGAGAAGGTGCCGGACGACGTGGGGGGCAAGCCGTTCCCGGACGGCTGGGAGCCCGACGACGACCGCGGAGGCGCGGACGAGGACTTCGCCTCCGTGGTGTTCGACGAGGACTTCATCCGGGCAGCACCCGTCCATGAACCGACCGCGGTCGAGCGGCTGCTGGCCGCCGCGCAGGCACGCGCCGACGCCGAGGCGGCCCGCGCCCGCTCCTACGGCGGCCCGTCCGACGACGACCGCTACGAGGACGGCTTCGGCCCGGCGAGCGGGTACGGCGCCCAGCGGCCCTACGACGCCGCCTACGACCCGGACGACCCGCACGGCGACTTCGGCCCCTACGGACGCCACGGCGGCGCCCTGCGCCCCTACCGGGGCAGCGCCCGCTGGCACCGGCCCGTCGCCTGGATCCTCGCGGTGGTGATGGGCATCGGGATGGTCGCCCTCGCGTTCACCGCCGTCTACCGGGGCGCCTCGGGCAACCGCCAGGACCGGGTGCCACCGCCCGCCACGACGGGCCTCGACAGCTCGCGCGGCACAGGCGGATCCGCGCCCTCGACGGAGTACTCGGTCCCCGAGGTCTCGGCCGTGCCGCGCAGCACTCCATGAGCCCCGTGCCCCGCAGTTGAGCGCTGTGACGCTCCGTGGCGGGGGCCGCTCTTGAGGCCGGCGCCCGCGTTTATGTTCGGCCCGCCCGACCTAACCTGAAGGTATGGCAGCGCGCGGAGACCCGCCCGAGGGCACGCCTGAGGGAACACCCGGCGGTGGCGATGACGAGTACCGGTCCGTCGTCTTCGACGAATCGTTCGTCCGCGCTGCCCGGCTCCAGGAGTTCTCCGCCAAGGAACGGATGGGCGACCACTCCCACGCCGTACGCCGCCGTGACCCCTCGGAGAAGCCCACCGGGGGCGCGTCGACCCCCCGGAGGGGATCCCTCCAGGTACTGCTGCTGGTGCTGGTGATCGCCGTGGCCTTCGGCACCGCCGTCTACGTCGGTGTCCGGCCCCCGTACCGGCCCGCGGTCACCCGATCGGCGGAACCGCTCCGTATGACAGTCATTCCGCTCGCTCCGGCCGGCGTGGTGCCGGGCGACGACCCCGAGAGACTGCTGCGGCAGAGCCCCGCCGCGAAGTTCCCCACCGGCGCCTCGGGGATCCCATTGCCGCTGGCCCGGCGGACACCGCACTTCACCGAGAACGAGGTGATGACCGCGCTGACCAACGCGAAGGACTACCTCGTCGCCTCGTCCGTCGACCCGGACGTCCTGACCGGTACCGAGCGGCGCTCGGTGCGCACACTGCTGGATCCGCAGCAGCGCTCGCAGTTCGACGCGAGCTTCACCGCCCCCGCCGACGACGGCAGACACGCGCCCGCGGGCTGGCTGGTGCGCTTCGACCCGGACAAGGTCGCGCTCGCCGACCCGGCCGTCCATGTCCGGGGCACGCTCCGGTTCGCGGAGTCGACGCCCGGCACGATCGACGTGATGTCGGACCACACCTTCGTCTACGCGCTGCGCCCGGCCCCGCGGTCGGTGGGGGAGACGGGGAAGCGGGACGCCTCGCTGTTCACCGTCCGACGGACCATGCACTTCCGGTTCGACCGCGAGGATCTGCCCGGACACCGGGCCGAGTTGCTGACCAGCCAGGTCCAGGCGGGGCCGCAGGCGTGCTCCACGGAGGCGGCGAGCACGCTCACACCGCTGCTGGCCGGGGACAGGGCGAAGCCGGCGGGCCCGGCGGGCACCGATCCGTACGCGACCGGGCCACCCACCGCCGGGCTGTGCGGCGTACTGGACAGCGGCGCGCAGCCCGGCGGTTAGGGCCTGCCGTGTGGATCAGGCCGGACAAGTGAGCGTGCGTGCCGGGGCACGCGAGCCCGGCCTGATCCACACGACAGGCCCTGGCTCCCGCGCGGGGGGGGAGGGGGGGGGGGGGGGGGGGGGGGGGGGGGGGGGGGGGGGGGGTGCTGTATGTGGTGCCTAGGGGAAAGGAGAGGCAA